>DAOOCD010000006.1:0-47063 GCA_035408225.1 Cyclobacteriaceae bacterium
CAGGTTTGGAATAGGCGGAAATCTGATGAGCCTTGGTGCTATTGACTTTGGATTGATTGTAGACGGATCGGTCATTGTGGTGGAAGCCATTCTTCATCGGTTTACGCACTCCCAACATTTTGCAAAAGTAGGCGTGCTTACTCAGCAAGAAATGAATCAGGAAGTGGAGCATTCAACAGTGTCCATGATCAAGTCGGCTGTCTTCAGTCAGATCATCATCCTGATTGTCTACATCCCGATTCTTTCACTCGAAGGTATTGAAGGTAAGATGTTTAAGCCGATGGCCTACACAGTAGCCTTCGCCATTTTAGGCGCTTTCATTCTTTCTGTTACTTATGTGCCCATGATGAGCTCGCTGTTTCTGAAGAAAAAGATAAGTCACGCGAAAACAATGGCTGATAAAATGATGGCGTGGGTGGAAAGAAAATATCAACCGTTGCTTCATGGAGTGCTCGCGTTTCCAAAGGCTGCCATCACCGTTACGTTAAGCTTGTTTGCCGTTTCCATATTCGTGCTTTTGAATATGGGTGGTGAATTTATTCCTGAATTGGAAGAAGGTGATTTTGCTATCGATACGCGATTACTTACGGGAAGCAGTCTTACCAACACAATCAACACCACGCAAAAGACAGCAAAGATTTTATTGGACCGTTTTCCAGAAGTTGAAAAAGTGGTGACAAAAATCGGAAGCTCTGAAATTCCCTTGGATCCCATGCCTCTTGAGGCGAGCGACATGATGGTGGTGTTGAAGGATAAAAGTAAATGGGTTTCTGCCTCTTCATTTGATGAACTCGCAGAAAAAATGGGCAAGGAGTTGGAAGATATTCCTGGCGTAAGCTTCGGGTTTCAATTTCCGGTTCAAATGCGCTTTAATGAACTCATGACCGGTGCGCGGCAGGATGTGGTTTGTAAAATTTTCGGTGAAGATCTGGATACGCTTGCGCGTTATTCCAAAAAGCTTGGAGAATTGATCTCCACGGTTGATGGCGCGACCAACCTATATGTTGAAACTGTAACGGGCATGCCGCAGGTTGTTATCACCTACAACCGGGAGGCAATGGCCATGTACGGACTTAACGTGCGTGACATTAACAACACGGTGAACACCGCGTTTGCCGGTCAAAGTGCCGGGCTCGTGTATGAAGGTGAAAAACGCTTCGACCTTGTGGTGCGTCTTGAAAACGAATCGAGAAGAAATGTCAAAGACATTCAAAATCTTCTGATCCCCATTGACAATGGTACTCAGGTGCCTCTCTATCAGGTAGCCAACATTGCGGAGATTGTTGGGCCAAATCAGATTCAGAGGGAAAATACACGAAGAAGAATCATTGTTGGCTTCAACGTTCGTGGGCGTGATGTTCAATCTATTGTAACTGAATTGCAGGATAAGGTGTCGAATAGCTTAAACCTTCCTCCAAGTTATACCATTAAGTATGGCGGAGCGTTTGAAAACCTCAATGCAGCGAAAGCGCGATTGACCATTGTTCTTCCAATTGCCCTGCTTCTTATTTTTCTCATGCTCTATTTTGCTTTTGGATCAATCAAACAAGGATTGCTCATCTATACCGCCATCCCGCTTTCTGCCATGGGTGGTATATTTTCTCTTTGGATCCGGGATATGCCTTTCAGTATATCAGCAGGCGTAGGTTTTATTGCATTGTTTGGCGTGGCGGTACTGAATGGAATTTTATTAGTTTCTCAATTTAATCTGCTGAAGAGCGAAGGCTGGACAGATACTGAACGCATTGTTATTCACGCCACCAAATCAAAGTTGCGCGCCATCCTGATGACGGCATTTGTTCCTGCTCTTGGATTTATTCCTATGGCGATCAGTCAGGGGGCAGGAGCGGAAGTACAAAAACCGCTTGCGACTGTGGTGATTGGCGGATTGATTATCTCAACCATGCTCACACTATTTATTCTGCCTGTTCTTTATTCTCTGATTGAAAAAAGAATTACACATAAGGGAAATGATCTTCAAATGGCTTAAAAAAATCTCAAATGAAAAGAATTGCACTTGCATTCAGTCTTGGCCTGCTATTGTTCTCCTGTAAAAAGGATAGCCGGCAAAGCGATGTGACAACATCGGGCGTTGAAAGTGATAATGTTCAGTTAACTGCAGAGCAAATTAAAAATGCTGAGATAGTAATTGGTACACCCCAAAAACGGAGCATGAATACTGCCATTCGGTTAAACGGAGTGATTGAAGTTCCCCCGGCTAATAAAATATCGGTCAGCAATCCGTTTGGAGGGTACATTAAAAAAATGAATCTCTTGCCTGGGACACGCGTAAAACAAGGCGATATGCTGGCTGTCATGGAAGATCCTCAGTACATTCAATTACAACAAGATTACCTGATGGCTAAGAGCAAATTGGAATTTCTTAGTAAAGACTTCCTCCGGCAACGGGATTTAAATGCTGATAAATCTGCCAGTGATAAAACTTTTCAGCAGGCAAGCAGCGATTATATGAGTCAGAAAGTTTTAACGAAGGCGCTGTACGAGAAATTAAAACTAATTCATATCAATCCCGATCAATTGGATGAAACCTCATTATCCGGATCCGTTACCCTTCGCTCTCCTATTAACGGTTACGTAGCCGCGATCTACGTCAATGTAGGGAAATATGTTAGCCCTACCGATGTCTTGCTTTTGCTTGTCGATGAGAGCCAGTTGCATGTTAGTCTCACTGCTTTTGAAAAAGACATCGCGTTAATCGCCCTGGGTCAAAGGGTAAATATTTACTCCAATGTTCAGCCTCAAAAAAATTACACCGCCCGTGTTCATCTTATTAACAAAAGCCTGAATGATGAGCGCACCAGTGAAATACATTGCGATCTGGAAAATGCCGACAAGGAACTTCTTCCGGGTATGTTTGTTACCGGTGAAATCCAACTTAAAAACAGTGAAGTCATTTCAGTGCCCGAAGATGCTATTGTGAGTTGGGAAAATAAATACTACGTCTTTATAGAAAAATCAACGGGGGTATTCACCATATCTCCTGTTGAAATAGGAATGACTACCAATGGCTTTACCGAACTCAAAAACATATCAGCTACACAAAAGCTAGTAATCAAAAATGCTTACAGTCTATTGATGAAGATGAAATCTACTCAAGAGTAGCTTAGTTCAAAATGGAAGATCCCTGAACGACTTATAAAGCCAGAACAGAACATAGAGTTGCACGTATCTTTAGTTTTCACCCCCATTTTAAACCTTTTAAATAGTTCGTTCAGAATCTATTCAGATTTTCTTGTTTATTTTACCCTCCTAAATGTTTAATCACGTGTCTATTCACAAGGCAATCGGAATCTTACTAGTAAATATAACCTTGTTGGGTAGCATGCTTGATTTGCATGATCTGGCAAAATTACCGAGGCTGATTGAACATTATCATCAGCATAAGACCAAAACGGTTGATGTTTCCTTTGTTGATTTTTTAGACCTTCACTACGGCTCAGGGGCGGCCCAACACGATCAGGAGGAACATGAAGAACACAAAAGCTTGCCTTTTAAAAACACAGATTGCACATTTACCCACACGGTCATCGTTTTGCCTTTATTTAAAGCGCCCGAAATCGCCTCACTGGAATCCGTTGTTACATATTCCAATTTTTACAACTCCGCCTTTTCTTCAGAGTTTAGTCAGTCTGTTTGGCAACCCCCCCGAGTTCTTTAATACGACTGAGCCGTATTAGGTTCCACATTTTTGACCAACTCATTTTCAGTCGCGGTCTAAGTATGGATGTTTAATTGCAGTGGTTTGAATCCGGCTATGAAACCGAATCCCTAAGAAATAAAAAATTGGATGTAAAGAGCGCGTTAATAAAGACCGTTCTAATCAATGTTAAAAAAGCGATGCTAAATAAAATCATAGAGTTTTCAGTAAGGCAAAAACTAATCATTGGGCTGCTGGTGATTGGCCTCATCGGCTACGGTAGTTATGAATTCACACGTCTACCCATTGATGCCGTGCCGGATATTACCAATAACCAGGTTCAGGTAATCACAATTGTTCCATCCTTAGGTGCTGCAGATATTGAACGCCTTATCACCTTCCCTATTGAACAAGTAAACAGCAATATTCATGGCCTTCTTGAAATCAGGAGTTTTTCAAGATTTGGATTGTCACTTGTAACAATAGTATTTGACGATGATACTGATGTGTACTGGGCTCGTCAGCAAGTAACCGAGCGTCTGCAGATTGTCAAAGATCAACTTCCAAAAGGATTAGGTGTGCCTGTGTTAGCCCCCGTTACCACGGGTCTGGGCGAAATCTATCAATATGTGGTGAAGCCCAAAAAAGGATATGAAAGCCGATATGATATTACTGAGTTGCGCACCATCCAGGATTGGATTGTAAGAAGGCAACTGTTGCGTGTATCCGGTGTGGCAGATGTCAGCAGTTTTGGGGGTAAATTGAAACAGTACGAAATAGCCATTGATCCGAACAAACTGAAGTCTTATGGACTGACCGTTAGTGATGTGTTCAGTGCCCTTGAGAATAATAACCAGAATACAGGAGGCGCTTACATCGAGCGACAAGCTACTGTACTATACATTCGAAGCGAAGGGTTAATTGGTAATCTCGCTGATATCAACAGCATCGCAGTTAAAAACACGGAGAACGGAACTCCATTATTTATAAAAGATGTGGCCGAAGTGCGGCTGGGCAATGCTATCCGCTATGGTGCAATGACCTACAACGGAGAGGGTGAGGTTGCAGGGGCGGTTGTAATGATGCTGAAAGGGGCCAACAGTAGCGAGGTAATTAAAGCTGTTAAAGATAAAATTGAGCAGATCAAAAAGATTTTACCAGAAGGCGTGGAGGTAGAACCTTTTCTGGATAGAACCAAAATGGTAAGCCATGCGATCGGCACCGTTGAGAAAAATTTAATGGAGGGCGCTCTGATTGTTGTTTTCGTGCTCGTCCTGTTTCTTGGAAATTTCAGAGCTGGCTTTTTGGTAGCATCCGTTATTCCGCTCGCTATGCTTTTTGCGGTGATTATGATGAACCTGTTTGGCGTAAGTGGAAACCTGATGAGTTTGGGTGCTCTAGACTTTGGGTTGATTGTAGATGGGGCTGTTATTATTGTTGAAGCGGTTATGCATCAGCTGGCCCATGGTAAAAAGTTCAAGTCACTCAATACGATAAATCAAAACGAAATGGATGGAGAAGTAATCCATTCGGCAGGAAGGATGATGAATAGCGCTGTATTCGGACAAATCATAATCCTAATTGTATATCTTCCTATTTTCAGTCTACAGGGCATTGAAGGAAAAATGTTTAAGCCCATGGCTCAAACTGTTGCGTTTGCGTTGCTGGGTGCTTTCATTCTTTCGCTCACCTACATTCCCATGATGAGTTCTGTTTTTCTAAGTAAGAAAGTAAAGCACTCAAAAAACATTTCGGATAAAATGATGGAAAAAATTGAACGCCTTTATGAATTCGCTCTGCAAAAAGTTTTGGGTTTTCCCAAAACCGTTGTGGTGGCAGTTATTGCACTATTTATTAGCGCGCTGATAACCCTTTCTTTCCTCGGAGGTGAATTTATTCCGGCCCTGGAAGAAGGCGATTTTGCCGTTGACACCCGTGTGCTTACCGGAAGCAATCTTAATGTTTCTATTGATGCTACTTTGAAAGGAGAAAAAATACTCCTCGAGAATTTTCCAGAAGTAATAAAAGTGGTGGGCAAAACAGGAAGCGGTGAAGTACCTACTGACCCGATGCCTATTGAGGCCAGTGACATGATGATTATTCTGAAGGATAAAGACGAGTGGACTTCGGCCACTACCTTCAATGAACTTGCTGAAAAAATGGGCAAAGCATTAGAGGCTGTGCCCGGGGTCACTTTTGGTTTTCAATATCCTGTGCAAATGCGTTTCAATGAATTGATGACGGGGGCGAGGCAGGATGTGGTTTGCAAAATCTTTGGTGAAAACCTTGATACGCTCGCGTTCTATGCCAATAAATTAGGCAATGTGATAAACACAGTAGAAGGGAGTGCCAACTTATATGTGGAGGCAGTGGGAGGAATGCCTCAGATCGTTATAAAGTATAATCGGGCAGCGATTGCGCAATACGGTTTGAATATCTCCGAGATCAATAGAATTGTCAACACCGCATTTGCCGGTCAAAGCACCGGTCAAGTGTATGAAGAGGAAAAAAGATTTGATCTGGTCGTGCGCATGGTAGGCGAACAAAGAAAAAATATAAGCGATGTTCAAAATTTATTAATTCCATCTCCGCAGGGAAATCAAATTCCTTTAAATCAGTTAGCCGATGTGGAAATTAAAGAAGGGCCTAATCAAATTCAGCGCGAGGATGCCAAGCGTAGAATCATCATTGGTTTTAATGTTCGTGGGCGCGATGTGCAAACTATAGTGACCGAGCTGCAACAAAAGGTAGATACACAAATAAAATTTCCGGTTGGTTATTATGTAACTTATGGTGGTGCGTTTGAAAATCTGAATGCAGCTAAGAAAAGACTAAGCATTGCTGTACCTGTATCATTGTTATTAATTTTCTTCATGCTCTACTTTGCTTTTAATTCTGTTAAGCACGGTTTATTAATTTATTCCGCTATCCCACTGTCTGCTATTGGAGGGATTTTTGCCCTCGCAACACGAGGTATGCCATTCAGCATAAGTGCCGGGGTTGGCTTTATCGCTTTGTTTGGCGTGGCCGTACTAAACGGAATTGTGTTGGTGGCAGAATTCAATCGCCTTAAAGCGGAAGGACAGTACAACCTCTATCACATCGTAATGTCTGGAACAAAGCTTAGACTTCGGCCCGTGCTGATGACCGCATTGGTGGCTTCTTTAGGTTTTCTGCCTATGGCATTAAGTAACGGTGCCGGTGCAGAGGTTCAGCGACCACTGGCTACGGTGGTAATCGGAGGATTGTTGATTGCCACGCTACTTACCTTATTTGTTCTGCCTGTGTTATACATCCTATTTGAAACTAAACTCGGAAAGAAAAAAAGAATGATGCCAATACCTGTTTTAGTAGTCTTTGCTCTGTTGGCCGCCTCAATTCCAGCAGCAAATGCACAAACACCAATTAGTGTACAGGCGGCCATTGATACAGCTTTGGTCAATAACTTATTGGTTAAGAATGAGCGATTAAAAGCTGAGTATCAAAAGCAATTGATTAAATCGGGGGCTAATCTTCCGCAAACTACTGTAATCGGTGAGTATGGTCAGATAAACAGTTCCTTCTCTGACAATCGGTTTGTGGTCAATCAAAACATCAACTTCCCTTCTGTGTATTCGAATCAAAAGTCTGTTCTACGAGAAGAGTGGAGAAGCAGTATGTTGAATGTAGCGTTGAAAGAAGTGGATCTAAAGCGGCAAGTTTCACAAGTATATTATATGCTCACCTATTTGCAACAAAAGAAAAAATTACTGCAACAAAATGATAGTTTATATGGTGAGTTTTTGAAGAAGGCTAATCTGCGGTTTAAGGCCGGAGAAAGCAACATACTCGAAAAAACTACTGCAGAAACACAACGAGGACAAATCGCTTTGCAACTTAGTTTGCTTAATGCCGATTTGGATTTGTTGCAGGCTCAGTTTCAACTCTTGCTTAACACAACTACTTACCTGGTTCCTCAAGACGGTGATTTTAAATTGAACAGAATTGAAATGATCGATACAGCTACTGTATCGCAACATCCGGCCATTCAATGGTTGCAACAACAGAAACAAATCTCTATCAGGAACACCAAGTTGGAAAAATCCAAGCTGTTGCCTGATCTTACTTTTGCCTATAACAACATGTCGATGCGAGGCACCGGTGCCGATAATAAACAATACGATGGCTCTACTCGATTTCAGTCTGGTCAGATTGGTCTCGGTATCCCATTATTTTATGGATCCCAGAAAGCAAGAATCAATGCCTCCAAATCCATTCAGAAAATAACCGAAACAAACTACCTGGCAGGATTGCAACAATTTAATACCGATTACCAAAGAGCAATTACTCAATACTTGAACTTTTCGAAATCGGTTGATTATTATGAGCAAACTGGCTTAACAAACGCAAACCTTATTACGGAAACCGCCAATAAACAATTTGCAAATGGCGGCATTAACTACTTAGAGTGGGTAATGCTTACCAATCAGGCTATATCGCTTCGAAACGAATATTTGATAGCCGTGAACAATCTGAACGAAAGTATTATTCAACTCAATTACTTTATCTATAAATAGAAATTTATTCATGAAAAACATCCTTCAAACATATACTTTTTCAAAGTTACTCACTATGTCAAAATCGGTTCTTATGATCTGTGCATGGTGCACCCTCATTTCCTGCGGCACTAAAAATGAGGCGGAAACCAAGGTAGATTCTACGCACGTTGAAAATTCCGTTACACTTTCTGCTGTCCAGCTTAAAAATGCAGGGATCTCGTTGGGCAAAATTGAACAACGATCTATTTCCAGTGTGCTAAAGGTAAATGGTCGCATCGATGTACCTCCACAAAATATGATTTCAGTTAGTGTGCCTATGGGAGGTTATCTTAAGTCTACCAAGCTGCTGCCAGGCATGCATCTAAATAAAGGCGAGGTAATTGCAGTTATGGAAGACCAGCAATATATCCAGCTGCAGCAAGACTATTTAACTGCCAAGGCCCGGTTGAATTTTACGGCCAATGAATACCAGCGACAAAAAGAACTTAATCAGAGTAAGGCAAGCAGCGACAAGGTTTTTCAACAAACTGAAGTTGACTATACTACTGAAAAGATCAATGTAAAGTCTTTGGCTGAACGCCTTGAGCTTATCGGGATTAACCCAACTAAGCTCGATGAAAATACGATTTCAAAAAGCATTAATATTTATTCACCTATAGATGGCTATGTTTCGAAAGTGAATGTGAATATTGGCAAATTCACCCAACCCAGCGAAGTGCTCTTTGAATTAATCAATCCTGCTGATATCCATTTGGCGTTGACTATTTTCGAAAAAGATTTAAGCAAGCTTTCCATTGGCCAAAAACTGGTTGCCTATACCAATAGCCAACCCGATAAAAAACATGAGTGTGAAATTATTCTGATCGGCAAAAACCTCTCCGCAGAAAGAAGCACCGAAGTTCACTCACATTTTGAAGACTATGACAAGAGCCTCGTACCTGGCATGTACATGAATGCTGAGATTGAAATAAAAAATACTAACGTTTACGCACTGCCCGAGGAAGCCATTGTCCGCTTTCAAAACAATCAGTATATTTTCTTAGCGGAAGTTGATAAGACTTACTCCATTCATGAAGTTAAGACGGGCGTTTTAGAAAATGGATTTATCGAAATTATTTCTGGTGAGAGTTTGGTCGACAAAATGGTTGTGGTGAAGGGGGCTTACAATCTTTTAATGACCATGAAAAATAAAGTGGAAGAATAATTCGCCATTTCAATCATTTACATTCTTAACCTATAAATTGGTTGGAGTCTCTAGGACAACTTACAGGGCAAGATCTTCTCATTTATGGTCTTGGGTTCTTTGCTCAGTCGTTGTTTGGCGCACGAACGATTATTCAATGGATAAAATCTGAGCGTGAAGGCAGGGTTGTATCTCCCACTCTATTCTGGATATTTAGTATCTGTGGATCTTTCCTGTTTCTGATCTATGGCGTTCTGCGAAATGATTTCGTAATTCTCTTCGGACAAACCATTTCCTTTTATATCTACATCCGCAATCTTCAGCTAAAGGGATTCTGGACTAGAATTCCCCTCTTGCTACGAAGCCTGATTTTTCCTCTTCCACCGCTCCTTCTTTTATGGGTTGGGTTATTTTCTCCTGAATCCTTCGATCAAATTTTCAGCAAAGCAGATTTCACCGATCTGTTTATTATCATAGGCAGTATAGGCCAACTACTACTCAATTTCCGATATCTGTATCAATGGTACCACTCCGAAAAAGCAAATGAATCGATATTACCCCTTGGGTTTTGGGTGATCAGTGCATTTGCCTCGGTGATGGTCGTACTTTATGGAATCTACCGCCACGACCCGGTGCTGCTTGTAGCACAAGGGCTTGGTTTAGTCGCTTACCTCCGAAATATTTATTGGTCGCTGGTTAAGGCTCCAAAGTCTTTCATTCAAGAATGACTTGTGGGCGCAGGTAGCTTTGCAAAGGCATTGGCCAGCAAGAAACAGATTGCCATTAATAAGGCTCCGACAAAAAATGGTACGTGAAAATTCATTCCATACAGAAATCCGCTTATACCCATTCCCGCAGCACGGGCTAATGACCCAAATGATTGATTCACGCCAAGCACCTGACCTACATCTTTAGGATCAGCATATTTTGAAATCATAGAAGTGATGCTCGGGGTAAGACAACCATTTGCCATGGCTATCAATGCCAATCCAACTAGCTCAAAAGGAATAAAATAAGATTCTCCGACCAGTGGCAACATAACAAGGCCGGCAATCATAAAGAAGATTCCATAGGTAAGCATTTTCCTTTCGCCAATCCACTTCACCATCCTGCCCACCAAGGCACCTTGAACTACGGCTGTCGCCAAACCGGTAAAGGCAAACACATAACCAATTTGTTTATCATCAAGACCATCAACTTCTTTCCACATCAGAGAGCATGCCATCTGCATAAGCATAAATGCCGCAATGAAAATGAAATTGATCAGCAGCAATTCCCGAATAGATGGTTTTTTCAATTCTTTAACAATTCCTGTTACTACTTTGAAATTAAACGGAGCGTCAGCTCGCTTTTTCTTTAAGGATTCAGGCAGCAAGAAATAGGCTAAGCCCAAATTGACAAACGACATGCTTGCTGTAACATAACCCACCCAATCAACATGGCCTGGCGCAGAGATACTTTTGAGATATCCACCCAGCGTGGGTCCAATAATAAAACCTATTCCAAACGCGGCTCCAAGGAAGCCTAATTTTTTAGTGCGCTCATGCGGAGTGGTTACATCAGCTATGTAAGCCTGGGCAACAGAAATATTCGCTGAGCCTATTCCGGATAACATTCTCGAAAAAAATAGAATAATCAATCCGTTTACCTGCGCAAACACCAGATAAGCAATACCCGTAATAAACACACTCACTAAAATGATGGGCCTGCGCCCATGCCTATCACTAAGAGTTCCCCACATGGGAGCAAAAAAGAAATTCATGATCGGATAAATCATAGCTATGAGTCCGATCTGATAATCCTGCGCACCAAGTTCCTTTGTGAAGATGGGCAAAATGGGAATTATGATACCAAACCCAAGCATGTCGAGGAAGATGGTTATAAACAAAACAAATAGTGGGGATTTTCTCATGCCATTAAAATACCGCGCGAATTTGCAACTTTGCTCTCATGCCAACAAATTATCTTTCCCGCATTACTCAGCCAGATGTGCAGGATTTTATTTTTAGTCATGAGGGCGAGGATGAAAGGGAATTTGTGTTACGGCAAAAAGAAATCTTTGGTTTTACAGCTCCTCAAATTGCACAGCAACTAGCTGGCAGAAGAAAATCAAAATTAAAATTACCCACCTGGCACAAAACTAAGGGGATTGCTTATCCACCTACCGTTAATCTTGAACAGTCATCCTCTGAAGCCACAGCTCTTTTCAAATCAATAAGTAGCAGATCATTATTCTCAAAGCAAACTAATTTGGTAGCAGTTGATTTAACAGGCGGATTTGGAATTGACAGTTACTACTTTTCGCAGGTATTTAATTCAACTCATTATGTTGAGCCAAACTTAGACTTGTTTGAAATTGCACAACACAACCACCATGCATTGGCTGCAAGTTCGATAGTGCATCACAACACCACAGCTGAAAAATTTATCGATGCAACCAGGCTCAATTTTGACCTGGTATTTTTGGATCCCAGTCGGAGAGATAAACAGTCGCGTAAAGTATTCAGGCTTGCTGACTGTTCGCCAGATATTACTAACCTTCAAGAGAAGATTTTTGAGAAGTGTCTTTTTCTCTTGGTAAAGGCTTCGCCTCTTTTAGATATTCAACAAGGCTTGCGTGAAATCCAGCATGTAAAAAAAGTATTTGTAGTTTCGGTTGGTAATGAGTGTAAAGAACTTCTTTTTCTGGCAGAGAAAAATTATTTGGGAGTAGCTGACATTGAAGCTGTGGATCTAACGATGGAAGGAAAAGTTAAGTCAACATTTACATTTAATATAGCCGAAGAGAAAAATGCAATTGCTCAATCGGGCGAGCCTTCCACATTTCTATATGAACCTAATGCAGCAATATTGAAGTCCGGGGCTTTTAAATTGATTTCACAAAAATTTAAGCTGGCCAAGTTGGCACCAAACACTCATCTCTACACTTCTAGCGAATCGGTTAGCGGTTTTCCTGGCAAAACCTTTCGGATTGAAGTCCTCGATCCTGATACCAAAGAAATAAGACAACGCCTGACCAACCAGCAGGTAAATGTGATGACGAGAAACTACCCGCTCAAGGCAGAAGAACTAAAAAAGAAATTAAAACTGCTGGATGGTGGCGATAAGTTTCTAATTGGCTTTTCGACACCGCATAAGAAACACATCGCGCTTTGCTCTGGTGTTACAAAAAACTAATAATCTCATCCACCGGGGTTTCGCCCAGAAATGATTTCACAAATCTCTTTTCTTTAGAGTAGATATAGATTGAGGGCGTAGGTATAGAACCAAAATTTGTGTACACATCTACGCCTTCGGCTCTCCCAAACCTAACATTGGGTTGATTGTCTAGTTGATAGTCACGTGCAAACTTTTTAATGATCTCAACTGGGTCAGATGCAATAAACTGTAGTGTGTATCCTTTGAAAGAACTCAGCTTTTCCTGTATAGACTTTGCCTCACGCTGGCAATGATCGCAATCTGTATTAAATAAAATAAGAATGGAAGCGCCAGGTAAATCGCGTGTAGAGGCCGCAGTGCCATCCAGATTGCTGAACACAAGGTAAGGGAGTTCGTTGATCTCAGTTTTGGCTACAGGAATTTTCTTTTCCGGTTTGTTGCACTGAGATAAAATAAAAATTAACGGCAAGAGGATTAATAATCTTCTGATCATGGCTATATAAAAAATTTCAATGCGAAATAAATGATTAAAAACAATAAACCTGAGGACCCGTACAGTTGAATTACTTTTTTTCGGTTCTGTACATCTTCCCACCAAAGCATAATCCATGGTTTAATCAGGCCTAGTATCATAAAGAAGAATGAAGTCAGGCTAATGAGAAGAAATAACAACTGTACGTAATACATCGGCACAAAGTTAACCTTACTAGTACTACCAAGCCCGTCTCGCGAATAGTTTTTGAAAACATTTTAAAAGGGTATTTAAAACAGACCTTAAATTATATGCGTAGTGGTATATTTGCGACCTATTTTTACCTGTTGGTGTGAAGGCGCACGATTTTCTTTCTATTTATCGTGCGGACAGCCTGGTACAGACGCTGGCCGAGGGGATTCGTACGTCCGCGCATATCAATATTCGTTTAAAAGGCTTGCACGGAAGTTCGGATGCTGTAATTTTTGCTGCAGTCTTTAAAAGTATTCGGGCGTCACACCTGCTCATTGCACAAGACAAGGAGGAGGCCTCTTATTTGTTAAATGATCTTCAGCACTTGTTGGGAGAAAAGGAAGTTTTGTTTTTCCCCATGTCGTACAAAAGACCCTATGAGTACGATGAAATCGAGAATGCAAATATTCTGATGCGCTCAGAGGTTCTCAATCACCTCAGCAATCATCCGGAAGGAAATGTAGTTGTTACTTACCCCGAAGCGATTTCCGAAAAAGTAATCAATAAGAAATCTCTTGCAACAAACTCCTTCCTCATCAAAAAAGGAGAAGTACTCGACCGGAGTTTTCTGGAAGAGTTCCTTCATAGTTACGACTTTGAAAAAACCGACTTTGTTTTTGAGGCTGGCCAGTTTGCCATTCGGGGGGGCATTATCGATGTGTTTTCTTTTGCCCATGAACTTCCATACCGGATAGAATTATTTGGTGATGAAGTTGACAGTATTCGAAGTTTTGATCCAGGTTCGCAGCTTTCCGTAGAGACGATTGAAAAGATAAACCTGATGCCAAACGTGCAAACCCGCCTGGTACAGGAAGAACGTCAATCTATTTTTGATTTTATCTCGCCCTCCACGCGCATCTGGCTTAAAGATGTTGAGTTAACAAAGGATATTGTAGAAAAATGTTTTGAAAAAGCTAGCGCATCGTTTGATAAAATACTACGGGAAAGTGGCAATACGAAAGTTGTATTAGAACCCATTCAACTTTTTAATAATGGGGAGAGCATTTTAAAGAGTCTGAAAGATTTATCCTGCATTGAGTTTGGATCCAAGTTCATGCTTGAGGCGCGCCACGTCTATGAATTTAATTCTTCCGCACAGCCCTCGTTCAACAAGAATTTCGAATTGCTTGCCACCAACCTTCTGGAACACCAGGAGCACGGCTATGGTAACTTCATTTCTACCGAACAGCCACGACAGGTAGAACGTCTGCATGGAATATTTGAAGAAATTCATCCTGAAATAAAATTTCAATCACTGGAGTTTTCCCTGCGTCAGGGATTTGTCGATCATACCCAAAAACTCGTTTGCTATACCGATCACCAGATCTTTGAACGATTTTATCGTTACCGGCACAAGGAAAAGTTTTCGAAATCAAAAGCATTAACATTTCGGGAATTGCAAACGCTGCAGCCCGGAGATTTCGTTACTCATATCGACTATGGAATTGGAAAGTTTGCCGGCCTGGAAAAAAAATTCGTTGATGGCAAGGAGCAGGAAGCTATTCGCCTTGTGTTCAGAGACGATGATCTGCTAACCGTTAGCATTCATGCGCTCCATAAGATTTCGAAATATTCTGGTAAGGATGGAACTCCGCCCTCGATAAGTAAACTTGGTAGTGGCGAATGGGACAGTAAAAAAGCCAAGGCTAAAAAGAAGGTTAAAGACATTGCCAAAGAGCTTATTGAACTTTATGCTAAACGTAAAGGAGCACCCGGCTTTGCTTTTCAGGAAGATGGATTTCTTCAGGCTGAACTTGAATCTTCTTTTATTTATGAGGACACCCCGGATCAGGCAAAAGCGACCGAAGATGTAAAACGCGATATGCAACAACCGCACCCTATGGATCGCCTGGTGTGTGGCGATGTAGGTTTCGGAAAAACTGAAGTTGCTATACGTGCTGCATTTAAGGCCGCTTCTGAGGGTAAACAAGTAGCCGTTCTTGTGCCAACCACCATTCTTGCCATGCAGCATTACCGCACTTTTTCGGAGCGGCTGTCCAACATGCCTGTGAAGATTGATTATGTATCACGATTCAAAACGGATAAGGAAATCAAAGACATCATAAAAGAGGTTAAGCAAGGGAATATCAACATCATTATCGGAACCCATCGGGTGGTGAGCAAAGATGTTGAGTTTAAAGACCTCGGTTTACTGGTGATTGATGAAGAGCAGAAGTTCGGTGTGAAAGTAAAAGATCGCCTGAAAGAACTAAAGGTCAATGTAGATGTGCTAACGCTAACGGCCACACCAATCCCGCGCACACTTCACTTTTCCTTAATGGGTGCACGTGATTTGAGTATTATCTCCACTCCTCCTCCCAACCGCCAACCCGTAACTACCGAACTACACACCTATGATGAAGGTATCATTCGAGATGCCGTAAGCACAGAGCTTCGAAGGGGCGGACAGGTTTTTTTTGTTCATAACCGGGTGCATGATATTGAACAGATCGCCAATGTCATTTTCAAGCTAGTCCCTGATGCCCGTATTGGCATTGCCCATGGTCAAATGGATGGCGACAAGCTGGAAAAGGTGATGGTCAAGTTTATCGAAGGTGAATATGATGTGTTGGTTTCTACAAACATTATTGAATCGGGGCTGGATATTCCCAATGCCAACACGATAATAATTAACCAGGCCAATATGTTTGGCTTAAGTGATTTGCATCAGATGCGCGGGCGCGTAGGGCGCTCCAATAAAAAAGCATTTTGCTATTTGCTCACGCCACCCAGCTCGGTCTTATCATCAGATTCGAGAAAGCGACTTGCTGCCCTCGAAGAATTTTCTGAATTGGGCGATGGATTTAAAGTCGCCATGCGCGATCTTGATATCCGGGGTGCCGGCAATTTATTGGGGGCAGAACAAACGGGGTTCATTACCGATTTGGGATTTGATACTTACCATAAGATTTTGGACGATGCGATTCAGGAACTAAAGGAAACCGAATTTAAGGAGTTATTTGCCGAAGAACTTTCTGCCAAGGCGAAACTCATTGTTCTTGACTGTACTATTGAAACTGATCTTGAAATTTTAATTCCGGATACCTATATTAACAATACGAGCGAACGTCTGCAACTCTACGCTACTCTGGATAATATTAAAGATGAAAAAGGGTTAATGGGTTTCAGAGACTCACTTAAAGATCGCTTTGGAATTTTGCCCGATTCGGTTGAGCAACTGATCAATTCCGTTCGGCTTCGCTGGATTGGTGAGGCTCTTGGTTTTGAAAAACTCAGTCTTAAGAATGAAAAATTACGAGGCTACTTCCTTTCGGGAAATGATGAGTATTTCAAATCCGAAATTTTCGGAAAGATTTTGACATTCGTTCAGAGTCATTCCAAGCGATGCCGGATGAAAGAAAGTGTTGGCAAATTAATTCTCACGATTGAATCGATTCCTTCTGTGGATGCTGCCATTGATATTCTTGGTCCATTGGCTTCCTATACTATTAAATCTGCTAGCGAGACTTCTGCTGTATAGGGCTCAAGAAAGTCTATCTCGTTAAACGCCTGAATGCGCAGGACTTTCTTAAACCTGACTGAATAATAAACCTCGATAAAAAAGGACCCGGTGTGATAGAGGTAAACTTTTACCTCATCTATGGATCTCGAGGCAATAAAATCTGTATCACGGGTAATGAGATCGCACTTCTTTTCAAAGGATGCTACCTTAAAATCTTCGATGGAGATCATACAATGGTCTTTTTATCAAGTCATTATGTAAAATGCGTACCAACCCTCAGATTTAAAGAATTGTCTGTTTTTGATGCTAATTCTGACCCATGATTGGAATATTAATCCCATTTTGGAATTGAATACTATTGGCTGATTTCCAGCGTTAAGCAATCGGTTCCGGTTCAAAACCTTCGATTAAGGATTTACCAAAAAAACGCTACCCTTTGGAAAACATTGATTTATCTATTTATATTAGCGGTTACTTTTATGTATAACCAAAAGCAAATGAAGTATTTCAAGTCACTCCTGTTCTTAGTTGCGCTATCGGCTGTAATCAGCTCCTGTTCATTATTCGGTAATAAGGGAGGCAAACCCACCGCTCAAAATCCCGGTCAGCTTAGTACAGCTACTGGTTTGGCGTATACCCGTGATGCAGCAGAGGGATTTCCGGTAATGGAATATAACTCGCAGCCTGATGCTCCTAATATGGTATTAATTGAGGGGGGTCGCACAGTATTAGGCTCTCTGGAAGAGGATGTGATGTCTTTCCGCGATAACGTTGAAAGAACTGTATCAGTAGCTTCATTCTATATGGATGAGACGGAGATCGCCAACATTCACTGGCTTGAGTATCTCTATCACCTGTCTGTAGACTCTACTAAAGTAGATGGTGGAAAAGCTTACTCTTTAGCCCTACCTGATACCCTGGTTTGGCGCTCCAATCTGGCTTTTAACGATCCCTATGTTGAACACTATTTAAGATATCCTGGTTTCCGCTACTTCCCTGTAGTGGGTGTTAAGTGGAAGCAGGCAAATGAATATGCGCGTTGGAGAACTGCTAAGGTTAATGCAGACCTTGCTGAAAAAGCAGGTATTGCCGCCCCCGAAACAGGTGCTGGTCGCATTCCTCTGGAGTCTGGTGTTGTAATCCCTGCCTACCGTCTGCCAACAGAAGCTGAGTGGGAATATGCGGCACAGGCCTTGATCGGAACGCAGTGGTTGGATGAAATGCAAACTCATCAAAGAATTTACCCTTGGGATGGTCACGCATTGCGTAATCCTTATGGAAAACAAATGGGTTCTTTCCTCGCCAATTTTAAGCGCGGTCGTGGTGACTATGCTGGTATTGCCGGACGATTGAATGATGGTGCGTTGATTACTTCCTATATCTATGAATATCCTCCTAACGATTATGGTCTTTACAACATGGCCGGTAACGTAAGCGAGTGGGTTATGGACGTTTACCGCCCGCTTTCTCACCAGGATTTTGATGATCTTAACCCTATCCGCAGAGATGACTTCATCGATAGTCATAGCGAATACAGAAACCGTTATACAAAAACACCTAAGGACTCAACGGTAACAATGCCTGATGGTACAACCAAAAACATTCGCACGTTTGAATACACTAAAAATCCTCAAGGATTTATTTCTTTGATTTCAGATAAAGTTAGAGTGTACAAAGGTGGATCATGGAAAGATGTGGCTTACTGGATGTCGCCTGGTACCCGCAGATTTATGGACGAAGACTCAGCAACAGCAACCATTGGTTTCCGCTGCGCTATGATTCGTGCCGGATCAAACTATTAAAGATTTAAAAGTCCTAATAATACTAAAGACCCTCCACCAAGAGGGTTTTTTATTGTGCCTCGGCAAGACAAGCTATGCTTAATTCCTTGCAGCCGGCTTCTATCAAATGCTTGCCACATGCTTCAAGAGTAGCGCCCGTAGTCATTACATCATCCACCAACAAGATGCGGACTTCACGAATCTTCTCGGGTTGGTAAATGTCAAAGACATCCTTAACGTTTTCCCATCGCTCAACTTTTGATTTTCGGGTCTGAGTAGATGTGCTGACTTTTCGGGTACTAATCGATTCATCCCAGGGAATCTGAAGAGATTTACTTAGGCCTTCTGCAAACCGTGCGCTTTGATTGTATCCTCTTCTTCGTTTTCGTGTTTCATGCAAAGGCACCGGAACAATAAGATCAAATTCATTTATCATTCCGAAATCAACTAATTCTTTACCATAAACCTGACCCAGTTTAACTCCTACCTCGGGATGGTTGTTATACTTAAGTTGATGTAGCAAGTGTTGTACAATGCCTGTTTTTCTGAATCTAAGAAATGCCATGGCATGCTTTATCGGCAAACGTCCCATTAACCTGGATTTTACAGGATTATTTTCATCTTCATGGTAACCTGTCTTAGGCAAATCGCGGATGCAACGTGTACACAGAATTTCTTCACCTTTAAACAAGGCTTGTGAACATCCGAGACAATAGTGTGGATAAAACAACGAAACGAAATCCCGACACACGTCAATTGCCGAGTTTATTGCATTTGATTTCATCCGAATTGAACTCATCTTTGAGGAAATAATTCAAGGATATGAGCCTCGTAGAGCAATTTAATGAATACCGCGGCAAGATGAATGAGAAAATTCTTGCTGCTGACAATCTAATCATAAAACGCATTTTTAATTTAGATACCAATGCCTACCAGGAAGGTGCTTTGGATGTAAAGTCGAAAGAACTAATTGGACTTACCTGCTCTCTGGTTTTACGGTGTGACGATTGTGTTAAATACCACCTGGGCAAGTGTAAAGAAATTGGTTTTTCAACAGCTGAGGTGCACGAAGCGATGGGAGTTGCCACGCTTGTTGGCGGAACGATTGTTATACCCCACCTTCGAAGAGCTTTTGAGTATTGGGAAGAACTCTCCAAATCTTAGACTGATCTATGTTTCAACGAGATTTGGACCTTGAGCGTAAATGGCAGGTTCTATTAAGCGAACTAGAGCGGCTGCTTGAAAAGAAACCCAAAGATTTAAATGGGGTACTATTTGTAATCGGCCTGCAAGAGCTTGGGCGGGGTCCTAAACTCTTTTCCAAAGAAGAAAAGCAAGACCTGATGCATATTGCCATCTGCAAGGTTTTAAGTCTGGCTGGCTATTATGAATTGGAAGGATTGGATGCGGATGGCTGGCCCCACTGGAAATTGGTTAAGAAGCTACCCCACTTTGATTTATTGGAACAGGAGAAACTCCTTAAAATGCATGTGCTCGAGTATTTCGAAAAAGAATACGATTGGCATTTTCCCGATTCAAAAATCAGTCCATAAGCGATTTGATTTAAGTCCACTCGCCATTTATCTTAGTACAATTAAAAAACTATCTTTAAGATAAGTACGTTTTAAGTTAGCATGGGTGAGGGGATCAATAGTATCAATGAGAAATTAAACTCCTTTACGAGGAGATATTATCTCAATATT
This sequence comes from Cyclobacteriaceae bacterium, assembly GCA_035408225.1. Lineage (GTDB taxonomy): Bacteria > Bacteroidota > Bacteroidia > Cytophagales > Cyclobacteriaceae > ELB16-189. Next base: position 20,210 of record DAOOCD010000006.1, read on the forward strand.
GCAATTCGCGGAAGTATCTTATCGCTCTCCATTCTGCTCGCTTATTTTCTAATTGCCTCACTGCTTGAATATAATTTGTGGCTTGGCAAGCCAGGACGCTTTTTAATTTTTGCGTCATTCTTTGCTCTTGTTGGTCTTTCCGTTTTCCGATTCTTAAGAGAACCTCTTGCCTGGTGGATTTATAAGAAAGGATTGCGTAAAGAAGAAAGCGCCCGAATGATCGGCCGTTTTTTTCCGGATATCTCCGACAAACTCTTAAATCTTATTCAACTTTCTTCTGCTCAAAATCGAAGTGCCTTGCTGGATGCAGGTATCGCTCAAAAGACTGTGTCCCTTCAGAACATTGAATTTGAAAATGCCATCGACCTGAAGGAGAATAAAAAATATCTAAAATATTTTATCATCCCTTTTTTCCTGATCCTATTATTGATGATCATAAACCAGGGGATATTTACCCAGAGCACAAAACGGATTGTACAATTCAATCAGGAATTTTCGCCACAAGCTCCTTTTAAGTTTCTCGTGCAGAATAAAAATCTTATGGCATTTTTCAACGAAGATTTTACCCTAAGCGTCAAGATAGAGGGGGAGGCTTTGCCCGCTTCAGTTTACATCGTTTCGGGTGATCAGCGATGGAAAATGGAAAGTTCTGCCATGGGTCTCTTCTCCTATACTTTCGAAAATATTCAGAATGAAATTGACTTTCAGTTTGAGGGATCTGGATTTTTTTCGGATGCTTTTAAAATTCAACTGATCAGCAGACCAGAATTAACACAGCTTAAAGTAGGACTGAAGTACCCTTCTTATCTGGGTTTGAAGTCTCAGGAATTAAATAATGCCGGAAATCTGGAGTTACCAGAAGGCACAAAAGTGACCTGGAAAATAGGTGCTTCGAATGCACAAAAAGCTACAATGATGTTTTCATCCTCAGGGGAAGAAAATGAAATGCAACTTATAGATAATGAAACATTTACATTTAGTAAAGATTTCAGAAATCCAGACGAATACTCAATCGCTTTGGAGAATGAACAAAGCAAAAATAAGGATAGAATCTCCTACTCAATACGTGTGATTAAAGATCAGTTTCCCCAGGTAGTGGTCGACAATTTACAGGATTCGGTACTCTTTAAAACAATACTCCTGGGCGGATCGGTAAGTGATGACTATGGCGTTACAGGGCTCAAATTAAATTATCAGATTATAAAGGGAACAAAGGAGTTGCCTGGCCAATTCAAATCCATTTCTATTGCCTCGAACCAACAACAACAAAACTTCTATTATCAATGGAAAATTGATTCACTTGATTTGCAGCCGGGTGATAAACTCATGTATCATCTGCAGGTGTGGGATAATGACGGTGTCAATGGCCGGAAATCTACCCGGAGTTCGAACTACATTTTTAGTCTGCCCAGCGAGGCGGAAATCAAAACTGAAATTGCTAAGACACAGCAATCAACTGAAAATAAAATTGATCAAAGTCTGCAAAAAGCGAAAGATCTTCAACAGTCAATTGATGATGCCCAGGAAAAATTAAGGGGCAAACAAAATCTGGACTGGCAGGATAAAAAAATGCTTGAAGACCTGATCAAGCAAAAAGAAAAATTAGATGAGGCAATCCAGACACTTCAAAAAGAGAATGCTTTGTTGGAGCAGAAGAAAGAGTCCTTCTCGGAAGAAAGTGAGCGGATCCGGGAAAAATCAGAACAGATTCAAAAGTTAATGGATCAATTGCTCGATGAAGAAACAAAGAAGCAATTCCGTGAACTTGAAAAACTATTACAAGAGAATGCCGATGTAAATCAGATTCAAAAAATGCTGGATAAGATGGATCGCAATGAGATCAATCTGGAGAAGGAATTGGAGCGAACTCTTGAGTTGTTTAAGCAACTTCAATACGATTATAAACTCGAGCAAGCTATTGATGAGCTAAAGGCACAAACAGAAAAGCAAGAAGAGTTACTCGAGAAAACAGAAGACCTGGCCGGAGAGAAGAAGGGTGATAAGAGTGAAAAGAAGGACACTAAGGATCAGGATGCGAAATCAAAAGACAGCCAAAGTGGTGACGAAAAAAAATCCAGTCCTGAAGAGCTTGCGAAAGAGCAAGAGGAATTGAAAAGTGAATTTGAAGACTTTAAGAAACAACTTGAAGATCTGGACAAGTTGGGTGAAGAGTTAAACAAACCGGAGGAAGCTGCTGATAAGGAAAAGCAAGAGGAGGTGGAGCAATCACAAGAGGAAAGTAAAGAGTCTCTTGAAAAGGGTGAACCAAAAAAATCATCCGAAAAACAAAAGAAGGCTATCTCTAAAATGAAGGAAATGCAGCAGGAGATGGAGGGAATGCAAAACTCCATGGAGATGGAAATGGATCAGCAGAATCTGGAAAGCTTAAGACAGATCATTCATGGTTTGATAAAACTATCCTACGATCAGGAAAATCTAATGAAAGAGTTTGCCCCTATCCAGCAAACAGATCCTAAATATGTTAATCTATCGCAGAACCAACTAAAACTAAAAGACGATGCTAAGGTGCTGGAAGACAGTTTGTTATCTCTTTCCAAGAAGGATCCATTTATGGGTTCGGTCGTAACAAGGGAAGTAGGTGAACTCAATGATCATATTGAAAAAGCCGTTGGTAACATCAAAGAAAGGCGTAAAGCAAATGCGAGTACTGAGATGCAATTATCAATGACCAGCATCAATAATCTTGCATTGATGTTGAATGATCACTTTGAAATGATGATGAATATGATGGCCAATGCAATGCCTGGTAAGGGAAAGAAAAAATCAGGCAACAAACCAAGCCTTGGGAAATTGCAGGAGCAGTTGAATCAGCAGATGGAAGAAATTCGCAAGGGAGGAAAGAGTGGACGTCAACTTTCGGAGGAGTTTGCAAAAATGGCCGCTGAGCAAGAGCGCATCCGCAGGGCGCTACAAGAGATGCAGGAGAAGATGAAACAGGAGGGTGGTAAAATGCCGGGAGGAGATTTACCTGGTAAGATGGAACAAACCGAAATGGACTTAGTTAATAAGCAGATTACCGAGCAAACCATTCAACGCCAGAAAGAGATTCTTACCAGATTATTGGAAACAGAAAAATCAATGCGTGAACAAGATCTTGATGAGGAGCGAAAAGGAGAGACCGCGAAGGATTATACCAATGAAATTCCGCGGGCTTTTGAAGAATATTTAAGATTAAAGGAAAAAGAAGTAGAATTGCTGAAGACTGTTCCTCCTAAATTATACCCTTACTACAAGCAGGAGGTTGGGGAGTATTTTAAACGAATTAAAACGAAAGAAATTAACTGAGTTGGCTGGCATGAAGAACATCCGTATCGAAATCCCTTCCCTTTCTGAAAACATCAGGATGATTGAAAGCTTCATCGACAACGCTAAAGAAAAATATCACCTGGATGATGATATCTACGGCAACATCATGATTGCCGTAACCGAGGCGGTAAACAATGCAATAAAACATGGTAACAGGGGAGATTCCGGTAAAAATGTCTCTCTGGCACTTTCGCTTGAAGAGGGTATGATAAAGTTTAGGGTAGAGGATGAAGGTCATGGTTTTGATTTCCATAACCTCCCCGATCCAACATCTCCTGAAAACATAGAAAAGCCTGGTGGGCGAGGCATCTTTCTAATGAAGCACCTTGCAGATGAGGTTGATTTCACTGAACAAGGAAAAGTAGTTGAACTCAGCTTTTATATAGAGTAATGGGAATTATTCGGTTCTTTTCAGAAGGTACTGATTTTTCCATTTCCCATCCCAAAAAGACATCCAGCTGGATAAAATCTGTTTTAATTCAAGAAAAGAAGCCTGCCTTCGAAATCAATTATATTTTCTGTACTGATAAATATCTCCTTGATCTTAATAAAGACTTTTTAAGTCATAATACCCTTACCGATATAATCACCTTCGATAACTCAACCAAAGCAGGAGTTATTGAGGCTGATATTTATATCAGTATTGAAAGGGTTATTGATAATACTAACAAATTCAAAGTATCCTTTGACGAGGAATTACACCGAGTTCTTATCCATGGGGTTTTGCATCTTATCGGCTTTAAGGACAAGAACCCCACTCAAAAGGCGCGTATGCGCAAAAAAGAAGAAGCTTGCCTATCTTTGCGTAAACAAGTTTCACGTGGAACTTAAAAGTATAATAAAGTCAAAAATCCGATGTTTCACGTGAAACCCATTTTTGACCAAAAGATCGATTATCAAGGTTCCACGTGGAACAAACCAAAGTTGAGATGTTTCCTGAGTATGATGTTATAGTCGTTGGTGCAGGGCATGCCGGTTGCGAGGCCGCAGCTGCTGCAGCCAATATGGGTTCAAAAGTCCTGCTTGTGACAATGAACATGAATACAATTGCCCAGATGTCTTGCAATCCTGCAATGGGCGGAGTCGCAAAAGGACAGATTGTGAGAGAGATTGATGCGTTAGGTGGCTATTCTGGAATTATCTCCGATAAATCTATGCTTCAATTTCGGATGCTGAATTTATCGAAAGGGCCGGCTATGTGGAGCCCTAGAACACAAAATGATCGAATGCGATTTGCCGAAGAATGGCGACTTGCATTGGAAAGGACTCCTAGCATTGATTTCTGGCAAGAGATGGCAACAGGGATAATAGTTAAGGAAAACCGAGTGATCGGGGTAAAAACAGCTCTGGGTCTCGAGATTAAGGGAAAAGCTGTAGTTCTAACCAATGGTACATTTCTTAATGGCAAAATTCATATCGGTGAGAAAAGTTTTGGTGGTGGGAGAACTGCTGAAAAGGCAGCCACCGGATTAACCGAACAATTAGTCGAACTTGGTTTTGAGTCGGGAAGAATGAAGACCGGAACGCCACCCCGAATTGATGGGAGATCACTAAACTATAAGGTTATGGAAGAACAGCCTGGCGATAAAAACCCAGGTAAATTCTCGTACTCCGATACAAAGCCATTGGAAAGGCAAATGAGTTGCTGGATAACTTACACCAATGAATCCGTTCACAAAGAATTGGAAAAAGGTTTCGATCAGTCTCCAATGTTTCAAGGACGCATCAAAGGCCTTGGTCCAAGGTATTGTCCCTCAATCGAAGATAAAATCAATAGGTTTGCCGAGCGTGAACGCCATCAGATTTTTGTAGAACCGGAAGGATGGGATACGATTGAGATTTACGTTAATGGATTTTCTACCTCTCTGCCCGAAAATATACAGTACCAAGCCCTAAGGAAGATTCCTGGATTTGAAAATGCCAAAATGTTCCGACCCGGCTATGCTATTGAATATGATTACTTTCCTCCTACTCAGTTAAGAATGAGTTTAGAGACTCAACTAATTGATAATCTGTACTTTGCAGGTCAAATTAATGGAACTACAGGGTATGAAGAAGCGGCTTGTCAAGGATTAATGGCTGGGATTAATGCGCACAATAAAGTACACGATAAAGAGCCATTCGTCCTTAAAAGATCGGAAGCCTATATAGGCGTCCTGATTGATGACCTGGTAAACAAAGGCACACAAGAACCTTATCGAATGTTTACATCCAGAGCTGAGTATCGGATTTTACTTCGCCAGGATAATGCAGACATCCGTCTTACAGAGCAGGGTCATAAACTGGGCTTAGCAAGTGATGATCGTTTGGAAAAAGTGCTCGATAAGAAAAATGATATTGCACGGCTATCCAAAGAACTAAAAGAGATGCGTGTAGTACCTGAAGTAGTGAATGAAGAATTAAACCAGTTAAGTACCAGCACAATCTCAGAGAAAATTCCTGTAGTAAGTTTATTGCGGAGACCGCAAATAGGAATGAATGAACTGAAAAAAATTGACACCGCGATTCGAGCTAAATTAAATGCATACCCGGATGAGATCTTACAACAAGTTGAAATCAACCTGAAGTATGAGTCGTACATAGATCGCGAGCAAAAATTAGCTGAGAAAATTGAAGGTCTCGAAGACTACAAAATCAAAGCTGATTTCGATTACGATCGCGTAAAAGCACTCTCATCGGAAGCAAGGGAGAAATTAAAAAGAATCCGACCGGAAACAATTGGACAAATGTCTCGCATTAGCGGAGTCTCACCGGCAGATGTTTCAATCCTAACTGTCTATCTTGGAAAGTAATGACATTAGAAACTGTTCTGGTCTGTCCGATCTGTTCATCTAATCACTTTAAGCCCCTGATGATTGCCAGAGACTATACAGTAACTCAGGGTGACTTTTCTCTCCAACAGTGCACTACCTGTGAATTCGTAATTACTAATCCAAGACCTGATCAAAACTCAATTGGACTATACTATCAATCAGATAAGTATATCTCACATACCGGAAGTGGGAAAAATCTGGTTGATCGTATCTATCTTCTTGCACGCAACTATACGCTCTACTCAAAATACAAATTGATCAAACGATATAAAGCACTTGGTTCTATCCTTGACTATGGATGTGGAACAGGTGCGTTTCTTCGCTATATGCAACAACACAATTGGCAAATTGCGGGAGTAGAGCCATCGGAAGCTGCAGGAAAAATAGCGAGCAAGGCTACTAAGACGGAGATCCACCGGGATTTGCAACGGGTCACAAATAAATTTGATGTAGTTACCCTTTGGCATGTGTTAGAACATGTTCATTCGCTTAACGAAAAGTTAATTGAAATAAAAGATCATCTTGAGAGAGATGGCATTGTCATTGTAGCCGTACCTAACTGTAAATCTTTAGATGCAAAGAAATACGGGGCCTTCTGGGCTGGTTATGATGTACCCCGGCATCTATGGCATTTTTCTATATCCAATATGAAAATTCTACTTGCGAATAATGGATTTATTCTAATCGATACGATTCCGATGAAGCTAGATTCTTACTACGTATCCCTACTCAGTGAAAGTTATAAGTATCCCAAGAAATCAACCATCCTGAGAATGCTAAATGCGTTTATCTCTGGTGCTGCATCTAATAACTCTGCCAGAAAAACAAATCAGTATTCAAGCCTAATCTATATCGCCAGGCGGTCATGAGTTTAAGATATTATATATTTATTATTATATGCATAATGTTCCTTGGATGTGCAAGTCAAACAACGCCCACAGGAGGACCGCAGGATAAAATCCCACCAGAGCTCACTGAATCCAATCCAACAAATGGTCAGAAAAATTTTAAGGGAAAGATTATAGAACTTACGTTCAATGAAGATGTAAAGCTAAAGGACCCAAAAGAAGAAGTTCTAATCACTCCTTCACCAGGTAAAAACATAAAGTACATCGCTAAAAGAAATAAAGTAATAATTGAGCCCGAAAATCCATGGACAGATAGTACAACTTATAGCTTCACGTTCCGCGAAGGGATTCAGGACATAACGGAAGGAAATCCTGCTGAGAACCTCAGGTTGGCATTCAGCACGGGAGAATCTATCGATTCACTCCAAATCAACGGAAATGTCGGTATTATCTTTTCAGAAAAAATTCCAGAAAAAATTACTGTAGCCCTATACCAAAGCGACACGTTCAATATTTTCACACATTCACCGATCTATTTTACCAAGACAAATAAGAAAGGAAATTTTTCACTTCAGAATCTAAAAGCAGGTGACTACTACATATACGCATTCGAGGACAAAAACAAGAATCTTAAAATTGAAAGTAAATCGGAGAAATTCGGGTTCCTGTCAAAACCAATTAATCTACCTGTAAACATAGATTCTATTAAAATCGACCTGATTACCGTGGATGCCAGTCCCCTAACTATAACAAGTATTCGGCATACAGACAAAACAACACGTGTACGTTTCAATAAAAGTGTTGATTCATTAAAGATAGAAGGGCTTAAAAAAACAGAATCGCTTTATGCATATGGAGATACGCAAAACGAAGTTATCTTTTACCAACAATTTAATTTAGAAGATTCCATTAAAATCCGGCTTACTACACAAGACAGTGTTTATCAAAGTCTTGATACTACTTTCTATTTAAAGTACTCACAAACGAAGATGGCTAAAGAATCATTCTCGTTAAAAGAATTAATATACAATTACGATCTGGCCTCTAAACAACTAAGGCATAAACTGAGCTTCAACAAACCAATCGCAAAAGTTAATTTTGATAGTCTGTACATTAAAATGGATTCGTTAACTACGATAAACTTTAACCAGCGAGATATTATCGTTGATACGTTATACCATACCTTATATTTAGTTACGAAACTCGAAGCCAAGTTAGATTCTTCCAAACAAACAAAGGTTAAACCATTCAAACCATACCTCCGCTATGGTAAAGGAACCTTTGTCTCTATTGACCAAGACAGTTCAAAAGCAATCACAAAAAATATAGTGTTCCTTAAAGAAGAAGACACTGGGTTAATTACAGGAAAGATTGAAACAAAGGAGAAGAACTATGAAGTACAACTTCTATACGCAGATAATTCTATAGCTCAAAAGCTCCGAAGCCCAAAAGAACTGAATTTCAAATACGTTGAAGCAAAAGACTATAAACTTCTTGTAATAATAGACAGTAACGCAAACGGAAAGTGGGATCCTGGAAGTTTTCAAAAACAAATAGAACCAGAAAAAGTGATATTCTATAAATCAGATGAAGGAAAATATTCCTTTCCAATCAGGGCCAATTGGGAGTATGGTCCTTTGGTGATAAAATTCTGAATAAGTTGTTGATAGTTGTGTATAAATTCATAACAAACAGCTAAATCAAAACATTCTACAAAATAAAGATAGACTATGTTTATAAAGCACGTTTCCAAAAAGTCTATTCACAGTATGTTAATTTCTTCAAAACCTTATCCACAAAACATGCGCTTTGTTAGTAAAATAGAATGTACCTTAGATTTTGGCAGTTCATAAAAAGTATTTAACTAGAATTATCCACAAATATCCAACCAACGTTTAAAGGAATAAGGTTATCCACAAATGCACACCGATAATAACAATTACTTAAAATTTAAAAATTTAATTGTAAGAATACAGACAGCCTTGGTATGTGGATTAATCGCATTCTCTGCCTTTGGACAGGACATTCAGGAGATACAAATTGCCAATGAATACATACTAAAAGGTCAAAAAGACAAAGCTCTTGTACTCTATGAACAACTTGCGAAAAAGAATGAAAATGTTCCGCTCATTCACGCAAACTACCTCAATTTGTTACTAGATATCGGCAACTTTAGCCAAGCTGAAACTTATGTTGAGAGATTAATTAAACGTGATGATAAACTATCATATCGCTTGGATCTGGGAATAATTTATGTTCGTTCCGGTGACATTACTAAAGCGGACAAATATTTCAAAAGCCTTATCAAAGCTCAAGGAGATGATGTCTACAAACTCAAGACAATCGCTGATTACCTAGCATCGCGAAACCTTGTTGATTACTCCATACAAGCATTACAACAAGCCCGTGTTTCTTCTGGTAATTCGTCTATGTACACTCTCGAACTTGCTAACCTTTACAGAATTTCGGGCAAACGCGATCAAATGGTTCAGGAATATTTAGATTATGTAACAGAAACACCATCCAATATTTCTTATATAAAAAACCTGATGCAGATTCTTTTGACCAAACCCGAAGAACTCGAAAGTCTGGAAAAATTACTGTATGATCGGGTACAAAAAAATCAAAACTCTGAAGTCTATGCGGATCTTTTGATTTGGGTAAATCTGCAGCAGAAAAACTTTTATGGTGCTTACATTCAATCACGGGCTTATGACAAACGCTTTAAAAAGGAGCAGTCTAAAACGTTGGAAATAGCACAGATAGCGCTTAACAATAATGACTTTGATAATGCCGATAAGAGTTTTTCATTCGTAATTAAGGAATATGCCAATACAATAAATGAATTGCCGGCCAGGCTTGGATTGATACAAACTCGTGAGGCAAAAGTAAAAAAGACGTATCCGGTTAACCGGGATTCTGTTAAATACCTGATTGCTGAATACGGAATTTTTAGAAACACCTATCCGGATCACCCTAACGCATACGAAGCTATACTTAGTCAGTCGATGCTTTACGCGTATTATCTCGACCAAAAAGACTCTGCTGTAAGTGGACTAACCCGACTAATTAATAACAACAAAGTTCCTCCAACCATGAAGGCAAAAGCCAAGATTGAGTTGGGTGATATTTATTTATTAAAAGAAGAATCATGGGAGGCTACACTTTTGTATTCACAGGTTGAAAAGACCCAGCGCGAAACGCCACTTGGCTATGAAGCTAAGCTGCGAAATGCAAAGTTGTCTTACTTCAAAGGTGACTTTTTACTAGCCCAGGAACACCTGGATATTTTAAAGCAGGCAACTTCGCGCGAAATAGCCAATGATGCCATGGATTTAAGTATGCGCATAAAAGAAAATACGCTTTACGATACTACTGGAGCTGCCCTTAAGGAGTTTGCCGCTATCGAGTTACTGGTTGCGCAGAATAAGAACGACTTGGCGTTGCAGCGTCTTCAAAGATTTAAAGTAACACGAAAGGTTAAGATGAGCAGGGAGGAGGCTCTCGCAAAAAATTTATGGTCGCCTGAAAAATCAATGAGTATTGATGAGCTTAAGAATTTAAAAGATGAACTTGAGAAAGGAAAGCAAAATATGTTTTCCGACCCAATTGGAGACTCTGTTTGGGTTGATATTGAAACGGACTTCACAACAATAAAAGATGATGTTTACTGGCTCGAGGCTAACTTACTTTTGAAACGGGGAGAATTTGACCAGTCCATAGCCATACTTGAAAAAATCATAACCGAATTTGGTGAAGATATTTTATCGGATGATGCCTACTTTCTGGAAGGCGAGATTTATGAACAGCATGTAAAGAACAAGGACAAGGCCATGGAAATCTACAGGGAATTTCTCAACAAATATCCCGGAAGTGTTTACGCTGCTGAGGCACGTAAACGATATCGCCTGTTGCGAGGTGATTTTGCTGAAAGCGAATCCGCTCCAAAATTCTAATTCCGGCTCCCGGTTCACATCGTAATTATTACCAACCACTCTTTTAATATTACGACTCATCGCTAAGCGCAAAATCAAAAAGAGTTTTGTTTAGTTTCTATATCAAACTATTAAACAAACTCAAGTATGATAACAAAAGTAAAAAATCGAATCAGATCAGGATTCTATACCAAGGTATTAGCCCTGATCTCATTATTTTCAATCACTCTTACAAGCTGTAACGAGGATGACAATGAAGTTGCGCCCACGCAAGACATCGTAGCGCTCGCGCAAGGCAACCCAGAACTGTCTACATTAGTTACGGCACTCACTAAGTACCCCGACCTGGTAAGCACTCTTAGTGGCAATGGAACCTTCACAGTATTTGCGCCAACAAACACTGCCTTTCAAGGCCTATTGACTGCGATTGGTCAAACAGATTTGAATAATATTCCTGAATCTGTATTAAAAAGCGTGCTACAGTACCATGTTGTGTCAAGTGCAACAGTTCTTTCTTCACAACTATCCAATGGTGATGTAACTACCGTAGGTGGTGAAAAGATTAGTGTGAATGTGACCTCTGGAGTAAAATTGAATACAACGGTAAATGTTGTTACTGCGGATGTTAAAGCCACCAACGGTGTAGTTCATGTAATCGATGCGGTTCTTGTGCCACCTACTATTACTCCGATTGTTGGAACGATAGTAGCACCTGCTTACTTTAATAAGAATTTTTCAACGTTGGTGTCTGCTGTTGTGCAGGCAGGTCTTCTTCCTACACTGCTTTCAACTACTAATCAATTGACTTTGTTTGCACCTACCAATGATGCTTTTGCGGCCGCTGGTATCACTACCTTACCTCCAAATACTACTGAAGGAAATGCCTTATTGACTTCGATTTTGGCATACCATGTAATTGCGGGTACAAGCGAAATTACAGCAGCCAATATTGCCAATGGACCCTCATCAGCAACCACTTTCGGTGGAAGTAAAATTTATTTGAGCAAAGGAGCAGCCGGTGTCTTCATCAACGGTAAAACCAAAGTGACTGCAACAGACATTCAAGGTTCCAATGGTATAGTTCATGTGATTGACAGAACCTTAGTTCCCCCTACGCAAACAATCGCAGAAATTGTAGTAGCGAACACAACAGCTTCTTCGCCTCAGTTCACACAATTATTGGCAGCCTTAGCTCGCACAGAAGGTCAGGGTGCTGATGATTTATTGGCGGCAGTAAGTTCTTCTACCGGTGAGTTAACCGTTTTCGCACCAACAGATGCTGCTTTTCAATCTCTTTATACTGCACTAGAAGTTGATAACGTAAACCAAATTCCATTAGCGACACTAATTGCTGTCTTGAAAAAGCACGTGGTTGGCGCAAGAAGATTTTCGACCGATTTAGTGAACGGAGCAGTGCCTACCTTAAATGGAAATATTACTGTAAACACAACAAATTTAACGGTAGTAGGTGGCTCGGGAGACCCAGCAAATCTGCAAACAACATTACTAAATATTAAAGGTAAAAATGGAGTAATCCATGTTATTAATAAGGTACTTCTTCCTTAATTGAAGAGGTGGGTTTGGAAGTAGGGTTGCCCCGCAAATATTTTGCGGGGCTTACCTTTATTAGATACTTTAGTTTGTATAAAAAATAGTAAGATTACCTGTGTTTTCATTCCGATATAGATACCTGTTCATTCTGCTTCTTTCTCTTTATTCGTATATCAATATATTGGTTACAGTAGGAGATCGACTGTTTGATTTTGAACTCAATAGTTTCTATTTATTTGGGGTGCTTGCGCTGGTAGTACTGGGAGTTTGGGAATTAAACCGCCTGGTTGAGGCGCAACTAACTAAAAGGAACACGCGGATCCATCCGCTCATTCTTCTTTTTCTGGCAAGTGTGATTAATGTGGTGGTAACCTCTACGCTCGCATTGATTATTCTCTATGTTGTTTTAGAAAGACCGTTACAACTAAACTTTGATCACTGGAAACTTTTAAGTGCATTTGGTTTTCGTGTTAACCTGTTTCTAAACTGTGTTAACGCGATTGTTTTCTTTATGAACCGGCTCAAGAAAACACAACTGGAAGCTGAACAACTGAAAAAGGAAAATATAGAGGCGCAGTTTGAAGCACTAAGGAATCAAATTAACCCCCACTTTTTGTTCAATTGTTTTAATGTGCTCTCCACCCTTGTACATAAAGATCCGGAAGCCTCATCAAAATTTATCGGCCAACTTTCAAGTGTATATCGGTATTTACTCTATAACCAGGAGAAAAAGATTGTATCATTAAAGGAGGAGTTAACTTTTCTTGATTCCTATATCTACTTACTACAAACTCGGTTTAATGATAATTTGAAAATCGAGAATAAACTTTCGAATCAATCAGACTCTATAATGGTTGCCCCGGCTTCCCTGCAAATGCTCATTGAAAATGCAATCAAACACAATGTGGCATCTAAGAAAAACCCTCTTCACATCGAGTTAACTAGAGAAGGCGATTTTATTATTATACGCAACACATTACAACGAAAGGAATTGGACGTGGAGTCCACCAAATTGGGGCTTAAAAATATCGTCAGCCGGTATAAACTTTTATCCAATCTGCCGGTTAAGATTGAGAAGACAGAAACTGTATTCACTGTAAAAATCCCCATTTTGTACCTGAAGCAATGAATGTAGCTATTGTAGAAGATGAAGCCCTGGCAGCAGAGCGCCTTGTTTCCATGCTACATAAAACAGGGGAATCGGTAAATATCCAGGCAATTCTTGAGACAGTTGAAGAGTCGGTATCCTTTTTATCAAATGAGAAAAAGCCGGACTTACTCTTTCTTGACATCGAGTTGGCTGATGGAAGGAGCTTCGAAATTTTTAATAAGGTCAATGTTAATGTGCCCATTATTTTCATAACGGCCTATGATCAATATGCCCTTCAGGCATTCAAACATTTTAGTGTTGATTATCTGCTTAAGCCGGTTCAGCAAGAAGATTTAAATACTGCACTTATCAAATGGAGGCGCATGGCAAACCACCCAGGCGAGGTGAATGACCAGTTGATCCAATTAACAGATTGGCTGAGCAAAGAAAAAATAAAGCCGAAAGAGAGATTGTTAATAAAGTCGGGAAACAAGTTACAGTACAAGCCAACTGAAGAAGTCGCCTATTTTCTTGCCGATGGAAAAGAAGTTTACATATATACGTTAAAGGAAAACAAGAAATTTCTGATTGACTATTCCCTGGAACAATTAGAATCACAGTTAGATAATAACCGTTTTTTTCGCATCAGTCGTAAGGCTATTGTGAATGCCGATGCGATTGCAGAAATAAAAGGTTTAATCAGCACGCGCCTTGAGGTAAAACTTAATCAGCCATGCGAACACGAACTCACCATCAGTCGTGACCGGTCAGCTGCTTTTAAAGCGTGGCTCGACCGGTAAGTATTGCGCACGAATTCTTTCAGATTTATATTAGCGGCAAACAATTATGACCATGATTAGGGTCCTTCTTCTTTTTTTGATTGCAAGTCCGTTTCTTACGTTTGCTCAGCAAGACACGTTGGACATAGAGCAACTTAAGAGGGAAGTTCTGCTTCTTCAATACGAAGTGCAACAAATTCAAATCAATCTGGCGGAGTCTGAAAAAAAATTCAAACGAGGCATTGTTGTTGCCACCATTGGATATTCTGTTACCATTGCGGGCGGGCTTATGCTTGGAAGAAAATATGATGATCTCGGAAAAGTTCTTTTGGTCTCGGGCGGCATTACGGGAATAACCGGCACCTTTATGATGGCCGATGCTTTTAAATATCTTGGCCGGGCTGGCCGAAAAAAGGAATAGAATTTATCCAGGATTTTATTTTAAAGACCTATGCAATAAAGCGTATACCGCTTATGCAAATCGATGTTTTTGATCCAAAAAATTTAAGTAGTTTGGGCATTATGAAAAATTCATCCATTGACCGCTACATCACAATCGTTGTAATAGCACTCCTTGCCGGCTGCTCCTCACCCGCACCCATTGAAACTAAAAAGTCAACCTCTTACGATCAGCTTGTTGAACTTTTTAAATCATGGCGTGAGTTTCAAGCCCCCGTCTTGAAAGAGGGCGTTCCGGATTACACAATCGCAGCCATGAAGCAGCAACATGGTGAATTGAAAATCTGGCAACAAAAGCTTAACAATTTTGATACTACTGGCTGGCCTATTAACCAGCAAATCGATTGGTACATCATTTATGCTGAGATGAACGGCCTCGATTTCGATCATCGCGTGATAAGACCCTGGGAGCGCGACCCGGCTTTTTACAAAACAGTATGGATGGATCGTAGTGATGTCCCTGGTCACGAAGGCCCTACTCATCATGCAATAGTCGATCTCTGGAAATATCAATTTCCATTATCGAGTGAAAACAAAGAAAAACTGATCGGTCAACTTCGTGTGATTGCACCCTTGAATGATCAGGCTAAGCTCAATCTTACGGGTAACGCGAAAGATTTATGGATTGCTGGAATTCGGGATATCAGGACACAAACCGGAGACCTGGAGAGTATTCTAAACTTATCCGGAGTGAATGATCAACCAGATCTGGTAGCTGTGATAAAGGAAGCCATTCAATCCACCAATGATTTAATTACCTGGTTGGAGAAGGAATCGGCTTCGAAAACAGGACCTTCAGGAATTGGAAAGGAAAACTACACCTGGTACCAGCAAAACGTTCACCTCGTACCACTCACCTGGTCCGATGAAGTACTGCTACTGAAGCGTGAACTTGCGCGAGCGTGGACAGGCTTAAAGCTGGAGGAACACCGAAATCGAAACTTACCCGAGTTGAAAGCAGCAGATACACCAGAAGCTTTCGCGGCCCTCACGGAACGATCAGCTAAAAGCCTGTTAAACTTTTTAGAAAAGGATGAGATTCTTACGGTGAAAGATTACTTCGAGCCGGCTTTGCGCGAACACCTCGGTAGTTTTGTGCCTGCCGATAAGCGAAATTTTTTCATCATCACACTACATCACGATCCTCGTCCTCTTTACTCTCATTTCTACCACTGGTTTGAATTGGCGCAGATGGATAAAGAACCGCATGTCAGTGAAATCCGTAAAGGGCCTTTGTTGTATAATATTTTTGATTCGCGAAATGAAGGCACGGCTACTGCCGTTGAAGAAATGTTTATGCAAGCCGGATTGTATAACGATGACCCACGGGTAAAGGAAATCGTGTACATTATGATCGCACAGCGGGCTGCCCGCGGCCTAGGCTCTTTATACGCACACGCGAATGAAATGACGATGGAAGAAGCCGGTAAAATTCACTCGGAATATACCCCGCGCGGATGGATGAAAGTAGAAAAAGAATTACTGTTGTTCGAACAACACCTGTATTTACGTCAGCCAGGCTATGGCACCAGCTACATTACCGGAAAATATTTGTTGGAGAGCGCCATGGCTCAGTTTGCCAAAATGAAAGAATCACAGCAACAGCCATTCCGTGTCAAAGATTTTTTTGATCAGCTTAACGCGATTGGCTGTATACCAACTTCACTCGGACATTGGGAGATGACAGGCGATAAAAGCGTACTGAATGAAGCGGTTGGCAAGTAGATTATTTTTGCAGGCATTCTTAGTAGTTTTCTTTCCAGCGCTTGTCTATGCGCAGGAGATTTCCAGCGACTTGAAAATTGCCGGGCATCGTGGAGGTTATTACTTCAACTACCCGGAGAGTTCACTCAGCTTGTTGAATTATCTCTCGAAACAGTTTAAAAAAGATACGATCATTGCTGAGATTGATTTGCGCAAAAGCAAAAATGGCACGATTTACATCATGCACGATGAAACGGTGGACCGCACGACTACGGGCACTGGAAAAATAGATCAGCTTGACGACAATTATCTTGAAGGTTTATTTCTGAAAAAAGAGAATGGTGGAATCACTAAAAAGCGCATACCAACATTTGAAGAAGTGCTTCAGTTTATCCGCAAGAAAAACATAAACCTGATGTTGGATATTAAAACCCCTATTCACGCAGAAGCTTATGAGTTGGTAAAAGCACATAAGATGGAAAATCGGATGTTGACACTTACTTTTAACATGGAGCTCACCAAAAAAGTGGCGACACTTTCTAACAAGATTTCACTTTCTGCTTTGATGGAATCAGAAAACGACTGGCAAATGTTTAAGGAGATCTCAATGCCAGTAGGAAAAAAGATTGCTTATGTTAATGCAAAAACTTCGGTCTTATTAATTCAGGAGTTGAAGAAGAACAACGTAAAGATTATGGCCGATGTAAGTGAGGCACTAAGAAATTCCGGCAAGCCATTGGGCGATGAGGGCTATCAAAAAAAGGTTAAGGATCAGACTCTTGATATCCTTATTACTGATTTTCCGATTGAAGCCCGCAAGTCATTTATAAAGAAATAGTTCACCGTTCCTCTGTGTGGTAAAAGGATCAATACCTTTTCAAACCTCGCTCAAGCTCTTTACTACAATACCTATAAATTCTGAGCGTTAAGGATCAAACCCCTAATCATGCTCAACAGATATCTTCTAAGTCTTTTACTCACTCTGAATGCATGTGCCCCCTATGCCAATGGCCCGGTATTTAGTACGGAGGATGCCAATAAAACATTTCAACCGATTCTTGATTTTATGGACGCAAAACCCGGTATGGCCATAGCCGATGTAGGTGCTGGCTCAGGCGCGCTTACCGTTATTATGGCCACTCAACTGGATAGCTGTATTGTTTATATCCAGGACATTGATAAAAAAGTTCTTGAGCAGCAAAATGTGAATAAGATGATCGCGTACTATTCCAAAAAGCTGGGTTATGATCTTGGTAAACGAAACACATTTCACATTACGTATGGTGCGTTGGACCTGATTTATAGCAATGCCACTGTTCATGTCTTTGACCAACCCGATTCGATGCTCTCTGACTTAAGACGGAAATTGAAACCCACCGGCAGAATCTTCATTCGCGATAGCTTTAAAGATGATCAAGGTGAAGGTGAATTTTGTTCTGATAGCAAATGTGGAATGCGACTTTATTCCATTGATGAATTTCTGGCAATGATGGATCGAAATGGCTTTCAATTGGTAGAACAATCACCCAATATGAGTGGCTATCCGGTTTTTGGGTTTACCAGTAAGCAATAATCCAGTAAATTCATGGAAGGAGTAGTGAAGATAGCATGGAAAACAGTGTTGTTAACTGCAATTTATCGTTATGGGATTTTACTAATCCAATAAAATCTTCAATAGATGACCAAGCAAGAATTTTTAAAATCCAAGTATTTCAAGGTAATTCTGCCCCTGATCATTGTATGGGGTATCACAACGATTTTTAAAAGCGGCTATGCATTTGGAAAGTGGTTGTATGTGGCACTGAATTAAGTAAACAGCAAACACCTATTCAAGTTTCACAAAAAGTTCTGAGTTTATTTTCCAAACCCCGCCCACCTTTACCCATTGGGCGGAATATTTTCCTCCGGTAACTGATTTTTGCTCCGACTCAGGTGTATACCCTTTCCAGGTCCCTGCCTCCCATCCCAAGCCGAGTTCAACATTAACTTCGATTTCAGCAGGCGTACGCACCCAATACATTTTTGAGGCTGATTTGCTTTTGATATATTCTCTTAGATTTTCTTTTCCCTGAATCAGTGTGCCATTGCTTATTGTAGTAAGAATGCCATCCGTCATAAAAGAAAGACTTAACTTATCATCGTAATTTTTTAAAGCTGCATTATACCTGTTTCTGATGCGAAGAATGTCATCCTTATCATTTTGCGCCTGTACTGGCAATGGCTTTGTAAACCAGGTAATAAGAAGGAATGAAACGAGGGAAAGAGAATGCCATTTCATGATTCTATATTTTAATAAAGATCTTCTTCCTGTACATCCACCAAAGGATTACTCCAAAAAAGATAACGAGCGTAAGCGCCAACGCGAGCGAAGCATTAATAGGAGTTAGCCAGCTTTCAAAAGCGTTTTTGTAAATCCAGGTCCATGAAGAGATTTCGCCACCAGCTCCATCTGCGATTTTTATACGACCCAATGTCTTAGCCAGTAAACCAGATACAACAAAAACAAAAATGGCATTCATGCCATACCAGGTAAATGGTTTTGACCAGGCCTTCACACCGTGCACATCAATAAGCCAATGACAAGCCGCGAGAAATTGCATGCCAATGCCTGCGGTATATAAAACAAAACTGCTGGTCCACAACGATTTGTTGATTGGAAAAAATAGTCCCCAACTAAGTCCTAAAACGATTAGAGTGGCTCCAATAAAAAGCATCCAACTCACACGAGTAGCTGGGTCTTTAATTTCTGTAAACAATTTCCCCGTAAGCATGCCGATGATGCCGGTTGCAATTGCAGGAATTGTACTGAGAATTCCTTCGGGATCCCACGTTTTACTTTGAACCCATAAGTGACCTTCCAGTAATGAATAGTCTAGCCAAGCACCTAGGTTTGTTCCGGGCTCTAAGTTTGGTGCGCCAAAGCCGGGCACCGTCACAAAGTTCATGAGTATATAATAAATGAAAAGAAGAACCACTGCTATTCGAATCTGCGCAAGCCACGATGTGGTGAGATATAAAATCGAAGAAAAGAAAAACACCATACTGATGCGCTGCAATACTCCGGGGATCCGGACAACGCTAAAATCAAACTTCGGGAATAGTGAAAGAAAAATGCCAAGCGAAAAGATGATGAGTGTTCTGCGAAGAATTTTTAAAAATACTTTTTGGGTTAATCCTTCGGTTGTTTTATGCTGATAGGCAAAGTGAATAGAGACCCCAACAATAAAAAGGAAGAAGGGAAAGATAAGATCCGTAGGCGTACACCCATTCCATGGTGCGTGCCGGAGTGGTGAATAAATGTGCTCCCAGGTTCCCGGATTGTTAACAAGAATCATAGCCGCCACCGTGATGCCGCGGAAGACATCCAGGGATTCGAGTCGTTCGTTAAGTTTCATGATTCAATATACAAAAAGTCTTTACCCACAAATTGACACACGATGATGATAATTTCAAATGCATTAAATTTGACTTATGAAAAATATAATGTTGGTTTCCTTCATGCTAGTTACTCTTGGCGTGTGTGCTCAAAAGGCTGATAAACTCTCAGCCATTCCGCATCCGTTGTTTTGGGAGAATAAACCCCTGACTTATTCTATCACCACCAACGACTTATCTATTGTAGCAGGAGAAAAGACCGATATGTTTCGCGACCCCAATGTTACTTACAATACAGACAACGCTCCCAAGCTCCTGTTCAAAGGGGATGAAGACTTCATATTGTCAACCGCAATAGAGCACTCTTTTACAAGTAAATGGGACGGTGGCGCCATCATCATTAAGAGCGATAGTTTGAACTGGGTTAAATTCTGTTTTGAAAAAGATTATACAGGTGCCCGCAGGGTAGTAAGTGTAGTCACTAAAAACATTTCGGATGACTGTAATTCTGTGGAGATAAACTCTGACAAAGTATTTTATAAAATCGCGAAAGCGGGCAATGTTGTTACCTTGTATTATTCAACCGAAGGCACAAAATGGTTTTTGGTACGACATCTTCAATTTGATGCCAAGCCGGGATTTAAGGTTGGCTTCCTGGCACAATCACCCACCGGCACTAAATGCGAGGTAAAATTCTCTCAAATTAAATATGAGAAAAGGAAGATCAAAGACCCTTATGCCGGGGAATGATTGGTCGATTTGGGAATTACGATTTACGAAGAGGAGTTTACAACATTGATAGTAAATTGCTGTTCAATTCTTTTCAATGACGGAACCCGGCACTATAACAAATAAAAATCCCTATCATCCCGATGTGGCGTTGTTCCTTATTCTGATTCCGTTCATCAGCGCATTTAATTATTACCTCACTTACACGAGCATCCAACTGAATGGATTTTTACTACTCACGTTTACCATCGATACAGTGCAGGGTTACCTGGCGTGGTGGGGTGTGCGTTCATTAATCATATACCTTGATAAAAAGTGGCCCTATGAAAAGGGCTTAGTAAAGCGAATTGCTTTTCAATTATTCAGTACTCTAATAATTGGTCTTACCATCATCAGCCTGCTTACAGAATTAGTGAGTTTAATTGCAAAAGGTAAACCGGCCCCCTTGCATTTCTATACAAAAGATTTATTCATTATCAGCATCTGGTTTTTTGTAATTAATGGCATTTACCTCGGGCTTCATTTTTATCGACTTTATCAGGAATCTGAAGTAAGGCGCCAACACGAGAACCAAATCAAGGCAGATGGAATTTTTGTAAAGGTGGGCAAGCAAGACATCCGGCTATCGTATAACGAACTGGAAGGCTTTTATGTGGACGAAGACTATGCAGTGGCCAGTCAGCTCGGTGGGAAAAAGTATTACCTCACACAATCGCTCGACAAAATTGAAAAGACGTTACCAGCAGGTTTGTTCTTCAGATTAAGTCGTCAATACATTGTTCACCGACAGATCGTATCAGGTTTTAAGCGTGGCGACAACGGGAAGATTTTGGTAACGCTACAAGGAACCTCCAATTTTCCAGCTGAGATACCGGTAAGTCGACTCAGGGCACCTGCATTTAAGGGTTGGTTTCAGCCAGCATAATTACACTTCGCAGTAAAATTTGCCACAGCTTGGGGGAAAACCTCAAAATTATACGGCTATAGCATATACGTTCGCGTAAAACTTGCACATATAACTAGGGGTCTACACCACGCTCAAGTGTTGGAAGCCCGTGAAACCAAAAGATAAAATATGAAATCGAAAGCTTTTACAACCCTGCTGGCTATTTGTATGGCTGGCTCCTTGCTGGCACAAGAAACTCAGAATGCTTACCGCAATTTTCCAATTATCGTTATGGTCCAGTTTCATAACCTTTCTATGCCTTTTAAAGACATGAAATCAAACTTCTCCAATGTTGGGTTTGGCCTGGGTACAGAGTTGAGCTACAATGGCAAAAGCAACTGGGTGCAGCAGGTTAGTGCCACCTGGCATCATAACAAAACGGTGGGCAATGGAATTTTACTTTATTCACAAGCAGCGTGGAGGCCCAATATTGCCTCAGGTGTATACACAGAACTGAAAGCCGGGGCCGGGTATATGTATGCATTCCGCCCGGTGGAATCCTTTGAACAAAAGAGTGGGACCTGGGAGTCGGTGGGACATAAAGGAAAGGGCATGCTGACGATCCCTTTGGGAATTTCACTTGGGTATCAATCTTACTCTAGCAAAACCTACATATCACCATTTATTTCTTATCAGTTCATGTTAATCAGTGGATATAATCAGAGCATTCCACTCGTACCGGAAACCCTTATACAGGTTGGTTCTCGAATTCATCTCGGAAAATAGTAATCATAAATACAATGAAAAAGATTCTCACTCTTACACTTATATCAATCCTGACATTTGGTTGTGAAGAATACATGCAGGATTTAGAGGTCACGACCTGTACACCGGTAATCAATGGAAACTATTCCAAGGCACAGGAAATTCAATCGGTGATTGAGACATTGGTCACTCAGTCAATTCCGGGAGTGGCCGTGGCTATCTATTCCGATGAAGGCTGGTGGACCTCTGCGGCAGGAGTAGCCAAGATTGAAAATAACCTTGCCATGCAATCCTGTCACCTGCAGTACCTTCAAAGCATAGCCAAGACCTACATGGCTGTAGGTATTTTAAAATTATATGAGCAGGGTAAAATCGATTTACAGGCTCCAATGACGAATTACCTACCTGAAAAATTTGCCCGGTACATCACGGACGGCCATCGTGTAACCATTGAGATGTTATTAAATCATACCTCTGGCATTCCGGAGTATAACTCGCAAACAGACTATGTCACCAAATTACTTCAACATCCTGACTACGCTTTTGTACCAGAAGATTATCTAAGGTACATCGGGGGAAAGCCCCTGGATTTTGAACCCGGAACAAAATACTCGTATCGCAATACCAACTATGTTTTGTTGGCACTAATTGCCGATGCCATTACCGGAGATCACACGGCTTACCTTTCAGAAACAATCTTTAAACCATTGGGATTAACCAGCACATTTTACCGGCATGAGCCTGGGTACCTAAACTATCCTCAGCTTGTTAACACATATTGGGATCGGTATAGCAACGGTATTCTTGAAAATGTTTCGCAAATGCAACGAAACAATGTAGCCTCGTTAATTGGTGATGATGGCATTGTGGCCACACCGGTAGATGCAGTTAAGTTTTTGCGTGGCCTCATGGAAGGTCAACTGCTGGAACCTTCAACCCTGGAATTAATGAAGACATGGGTAAATGACAAGAATGGAAATCCAACCTATGGATTGGGTTTGGACTACGCTACCTTTTTAGACGAAGTGGGCTATGGACACAGCGGGGGAGGTCTCGGAGCCGGATGTAATCTCTATTATTTTCCGAAACAAAATGTGTATGTGTTCATTGGTATTAATATTGGCACCGTAACAGATAGTCCGATTCAAAAGACAGCCGAAAAGACATTGGATAAATTTTATGAGGTCTTACTAAAATAAGAGATACTACAGGCTATTATGTGGTGCAATGGTCACTGCCCATAGCGGTGAAGTTGTTGGCGTTGATCGTTCTTTGTTTCGGCAGTGTTTATCTCCTGTATGAGTTTCTGATAAAACGGTTCATGCTCACACGCCTGCTTTACGGCCTGAAATTGAGAAAGTGAGTTAACTTAGAATTTATTCTGTAATCTCGAGCACTAATGTTTTTTCAAATTCCCTGAACGTCTCACGTAAAAAGGTCTCACCATTTGTTCCATAGTTCACGAAGAAAATCATCAGGCGATTATTGCGAGTCGGAAAAACGAATAGATCCGCGCTATAGCCCAGATCGCGCCCCGAGTGCCCGAAACCCTGATGAGGAGAAAACCTTTCAAATTTTTGCAGAGTACCCACGCCAAGATTGTCACCAGTATCACCGTCTTCAGGTAAGAAAGTCATCATCGTGGCCATACTCTCATCATTTACAAGAGTTTTATCAAAGTAATAAGCATTCATAAATTTCTGCAGGTCATCCACGGTACTATATACCCCGCCATACCCATTGCCGCTTCCGGTAATCAGGTTCGAGACGTTTACGATTGTATTATTGTTGTACAAATCATAATATCCTTGTGCTACCGTGTTGGGTAATTTGTCGTGCGATTGATAATACGTGTCATTCATGCCAAGAGGCTCCCAAATCATGCTGTGTAATGCCCGTGAGTGAGAATACCCAAGGACCTTATCCAAACACATGGCAACAAAGATGGTATTGGAGTTACTATACAACACCCCCTCGTTGGGTGCGAAGTTGGGGTCTTTTCCATGCATGAATTTTAAGAGTTCAGTGGCGCTCCAGTCTTTATTGGGATTGTTGAGCACCGCCAGGTAAAACTCTGAGTCGGAGGTGATATCATAAAAGCCTGTAGTGTGTTGCAGACAATTTTTAATTGTTACCTGATTGGCATTTTCAATTTTTGATAAAATGTCTGCATTAATGTATTTCGAAATCGGATCATTGATATTGATGAGTCCTCGTTCCTGCAACATGAAGGTAAGCGTTGCAACCATAAACTTAGTGATGCTGGCTGCCTTGCTTGGATGACACGGAGTGAGGGGGATATTTCTCCCGATGTCTGCTTTACCGGAATAGCCAACCCATAATCCATCTTCATCTCGAACTAGCGCAGAGATGCCAGGCAATCCTTTTTTTACGTAGGTATCCAAAATAGACTGTAATACCTGCGCTTTTGGATGAGCAGCAAAGGAAGGTTGTTGATTATAGGTACAGCTATTTGTGGCGACAACATTGGCTTCCTCGCAAGAAAGTGTTGATAGAATAATCAAACTGACAAGCACAAAAGAAACAAGACACTTTTTCATCGTAAAATATTTTTAGCGATGCCCAACTGAATAGTATTGTAAGGCAACAAAGGCACATACGATTTTACAAAGGGCAATTGACCGAGCACACCATAGTTGACCGAAAGCCGGATACCCTTACTGAGCGCATAGGCCGCAGAGATGGAAAACTTTACACCCGCCTGTGCACGACCAATGTTTTTAATTTTTTCATATTCGCCCTGATCATTGAGTTCAAAACGTTCTGTGCCAGGAATGCTATGCAGATAACCCACGCCCAGATGAGCGCGCATGCTAAATGATGTATTGAAATCATACCGGTAAATGGTTTCCGTAAAGAGGGGTATGCTATGTTGTACGAAGCGGTGATAGATGTACCCCAGGTTAAAACTTTGTTCCCAGGCATGGTTTCTTTTCTCCCTCCAGACAAGCCGTGCACCCAACGTAATAAATGGATGATAGTTAGTGTAAAAGAGTTGTGGCGCTCCGATAAATGGCAAGGCAGTTACAGCATTTCCGGTTTCGAAAGTGAGTTGAGTGATTTTTCTCTGTGCAGTGGCAGAGTCGGGATACAAAAATATTGCAACCAACAGGAAATGCGTAGTTAAAATCTTTTTCATGATTGCAAGGAATTTTAATGAAACAAAGACTCGCGTGATCAAATCGTTAATGTAATATAATGGATGGCCTCAAAGAATGATAACAATCAGGTTATTTTGTTTTTGATATCTTCGCGACCGTTAAGATTTAGCTCAAGATAAATCACCATGAAAAAAATTTTTCTGTTTCTGTTAGCTGGGTTGGTTTTGCTGGTTTCAGTAGTTCTTGTAAATACGTTTAGAATGGAATCGCGACAGTTACGTGTTGATGTGGTTCCAGCGCCTGAAATAAATCCTCAATCCCTTCAGCACTTTCAGCTAGCGGTTGGATATAAAACAATTTCGTATGGTGATCCTTTGCTATTTGACTCATCCCAATTCATTGGCTTTAGGAAATTCCTTGAAACCACCTACCCCCATTTTCACAGCAAGCTTACACGTGAAATAGTAGCCGGCTATAGTTTGCTCTTTAAGTGGGAGGGCAGAAATCCTCAATTAAAACCTGTGATCTTGATGGCTCACCAGGATGTAGTTCCTATTGAGGAAGCGACCAAAACCATGTGGACTGCGGATCCCTTTGCGGGAGCAGTGAGAGAGGGATTTATCTGGGGTCGTGGCACGGTTGATGATAAAATCAACCTTATCAGCATGGTGGAGGCAGCAGAGAAATTGCTCGCAGAAAATTTTCAACCGGAGCGCACCATTTATTTTTCATTCGGCCATGATGAGGAGATTGGTGGTAAAGGAGCTGTAGCCATTGCTGCATTGTTAAAGTCGAGAAATATTGAAGCGGAATTTGTATTAGACGAGGGCGGTATTGTTACACTAAATAAAATGCCAGGCATAACAAAACCCCTGGCGCTGCTGGGTACTTCCGAAAAGGGATATTTGTCAGTAGAGTTAACAGTAGAAGAAGCCGGTGGACATTCATCGATGCCGGCAGAAGAAACATCGATCGATATTTTATCAAAAGCGCTTGTTAACTTAAGATCAAAACCTTTCCCCTCAGAACTAAAAGGCTCTACCCTGGAAGGCACGGAATACTTAGGTCCTGATATGCCTTTCGTTCAGAAGATGGTGTTTGCCAATCAATGGTTGTTTAAAGGCATAATCATCAGCACCTATGAAAAATCTCCGCAAAGTGCTGCTATGGTGCGTACAACGATGGTACCTACGATTATTGATGCCGGTATAAAAGATAACGTTGTTCCAACCGTAGCCAAGGCAACTGTAAACTTACGCTTGTTACCCGGTGATTTATCAGAAGTGATAATTGAAGAGATTAAAAGAAAAATAGGCGATGAACGCGTAAAAGTCCAACGCCTCAATATCAACGCAGAGGCTACTCCGGTAACCTCCGCTGCGAGCAGTGGCTATAAAAATATTGATGCAGCGATCAAGAAAAGTTTATCCCAAACCATCAGCGCCCCCTTCCTGATGATAGGCGCTACGGA
>DAOOCD010000007.1:0-45602 GCA_035408225.1 Cyclobacteriaceae bacterium
TGTAGTTAATCTTTGGGGAATGCTATCGAAAGACTTTGTTTTTCTTGTGGGCATCTCGCTGTTGTTGGCCATGCCGCTAGCGTGGTACTTTATGAATAACTGGCTGCAGAAATATCAATACCGAAGTGACATGGCCTGGTGGATTTTTGCCATGGCCGGAGTGGGCGCATTACTCATCACATTACTTACTGTGAGTTATCAATCTATTAAAGCTGCAATGGCAAACCCGGTTAATAGTTTGAGAAGCGAGTAAAAGACCACGAGACCTAAGTCCATAAAAAGTCTTATTTTAGTAAAGTGTTCGCGATTCAATCAACTACGATTCTACTACCAGGCGGAGAAACATTGTCTGCCGAAATAACTTCCTCCGAAAATCCAAAAGCAATTTTTGTTTTTGCGCACGGAGCCGGTGCCGGTATGAATCATCCTTTCATGAAAGAGTTGTCGACAGAGTTAGCTAACCATGGAATTGCCACACTTCGCTACAATTTTCTTTATATGGAGCAAAAGAAAAAGCGACCGGATTTTCCAGCGGTAGCGCATCAGGCAGTAGCCGCAGCCATTAGCAAAGCGCATGAGCTCTTTCCAGCTATTCCCTTGTTTGCCGGTGGCAAATCATTTGGTGGCCGAATGACTTCGCAATATTTATCTGCGAACCCGGGTTCCAATGTGAAGGGAATTGCTTTTGTGGGCTTTCCATTGCACCCGGCCGGCAAACCTTCTATTGAAAGAACTACCCATCTTGAGAAAATAAAACTTCCGATACTCTTCCTGCAAGGCACACGCGATGCGCTGGCCAAATGGTCGTTAATCGAACCGCTTTGTCAAAAACTCTCTACTGCAACCTTAATTAAATTAGAAGGCGCAGATCACAGCTTCAAAGCCGCTAAACAAAATCTGCTGCCGGTGCTGGCTACTGAAATCAATTTGTGGATCGATCGTTTAATCAAATAAAATAGTTCCAAATTTTTTAAAGTCGTGAAAGTTGGTGCGTGTTTTTTGCCACGACCATTCCGAAGATCCACTATCATAATCAATTCTATAGAAGTTGCACCGCCACTTTGTGCCCTTTACAGGTGGAACATTGTCGAGTGGCTTTAACAAGGCATAGGGAATAAAGAATTCTGCAGTCCATGCTTTGTCCGTTGTCTTAGTGGCATGTCGCGTTTTCCGATTCCCTTCATAATGCCAAGGCAACCAACCTAAGAAATTACCATTGGAATTCGGAACCAGAATCGGTAATTCGAAATTGTGTGGCGATAGTTCGTATTCAAAATAGAGAGGCTTGGATTCATCGGTCCAGAAAAAAATCTCAACCACATCTTCATTAAACAAATCCGTAAAATCCGCACGCAGCGTTGAGGTGATTACTTCATCCTCACAATAAAAGAGCCCATAAATACCCGAAGCTGAATACAAGAGTTTAATTTTTGTCTCATAGGTTTTTGTACCGTCACGGTGTGGTAAGGTGGTCCATTCAGCAGATTGCCATGCGGCAGCGGTCCCATCTCCCGAAAAATCAAAGTCACCTGTTTGCCTGATTTTTAATGTTGAAGATTCCGGTTTTTGTCCGAATCCCAGCCAGGAGGTAAAAAGCCCGATCAATAGAAAAATATTTTTCATAAGTGCAGATCAATTAGGATAGAGATTATACTTTCTACTCTCAATTTAATAAATTGTCAGGTATAAGTCAGGAATTAAGTAACGGATATAAACACGGGTATTATGAAAAAATTAATCATCGCAATTTTCTTATTAAGTGCAATTGTAGTCACCGCTCAAAATACTCCCAGAATCATTGTAATCGGGGCACATCCTGATGATTGCGATATGGATGCCGGTGGTACTGCTGCGTTGTTTGCGTCCATGGGGTACGCGGTAAAATTCGTATCGGTAACTAATGGCGATGCCGGTCACCAAAGCGAAGGCGGTGGAGCTCTCGCTAAACGTAGAATCGCGGAAGCCCTGGAAGCAGGAAAACGCTTTGGCGTTACCTACGATGTACTCGATAATCATGATGGTGAGTTGTTGCCTACGTTGGCAATCAGATTACAAATTATCCGGAAGATAAGAGAATGGAATGCGGACGTTGTTATTGCGCCACGACCAAATGATTATCACCCCGACCATCGTTACACCGGAGTGCTGGTACAAGATGCAGCCTATATGGTGGCAGTTCCCAACGTAGCTCCCGATACCGCACCCTTAAAAAAGAATCCGGTGTTTTTGTACTCACAGGATTTCTTCCAGCGACCTAATGCGTTCCGTCCTGATATTGCTGTGGACATAACTTCCGTTTACAATCAAAAAATTCACGCGCTTAGCGCCCACGAATCGCAAGTGTATGAATGGTTGCCATGGATTGGGGGATACCTGAATGAAGTTCCAAAAAATCCGGCCGACCGTAAGAAATGGCTTGCTGGTCGTTCAGTTGTACCCATTACACCTGAGGTGAGAAAATCGTTGGAGCAGTGGTATGGAAAAGAAAAAGCTTCCGGTGTGAAAAACGCGGAAGCTTTTGAAATCTGTGAATACGGAACCCAGCCTAAAGAAGAAGATATCCGCAAACTTTTTCCGATGCTTAAGAAATAAATCCTATCGCTCGTAACGCCCTGACTTTTCCCTTAATTGAATGCGGTAAACAATTGGACTATTAGCATTCAGTGTAGAGGTGCGCCTGGAAGATATAGGGCCCATGCGGCCCGCATGACTGGTCTCACTGGGCATAAGTGGCAGCAACCTGGATACTAATTTTTCCATAGCCTGATCTGCCGCATCGCCTTCCAGCTCTTCATAGGTACCCCACGCAATTACACTTTGCCAGTTTGAAATACTCTTCATTTCATCTACTTCAAAACAGCATTCGGGATTTTGCCTTAAAAATTCGATTTTCATTCCTTCCGTAGTATGGCCAATTACGTATCCATTATCATATACATACGTAATGGGTACCACATACACCCGATCATCACCCACGCACCCTATTCTGCCAATTACATTGGAATTAAGCACGCCTTCAATTTCCTCTTTACTTAGTTCACCCAGCATAGTAATCTGGTTTATATCCTAAGAATCAGTACCCCCACTTTTTCATAACTTCATAATCCTCCCTCATGCATTGCAGCGGAGTTTTGCCCTGATAGGATTCCTGCTCAATGATAAAGTGAATCGTTCCTCCGGACTTCCGGCACAGATCAACAACCTCTTTAACGCTGACAATTCCGGTTCCCAATATCGTGCTTTCGTATTTTTCTTTGCCTGAACCCAAAATCTCGTCTTTCACATGCAATGACTCAAAACGACCCGGATATTTTTGTACAATGTCAATTGCCTTTGCACCGCCATTGTATAAGTTACCTGTGTCAAGTTGTTGCATCACCAGGTTAGGATCGGTGTTCTGAAGAATAATGTCGTACAATGTTTTATCATTCAATTTCTCAGAGAATTCAAAATCATGATTGTGATAACCAAACTTCATTCCCGATTTTTTACACAACTCACCAGACTTGTTGAAAGTCTCCAATTGTTTCATCAGTTCGTCATACGATTGACGGACTTTGGAATCCATCCACGGGCTGATTACAAATTGTTGACCCATATAGGCTGCATCCTCCACGGTATACTTCCACGCATCGGTAAAATCTTTTTTGGCCTCATCCCAATGTTGTTTACCAAGCACAGTGTGTCCGCTGGGCATTGTCATTCCCAAATCGCCTAATACTTTTTTAAACTCAGCGGGTGTCCAGCCATAAAACTTTCTATTCACATAATTGGCATGTTCAACATTCTGATAACCAATCTTAGCAAGTTCTTTTAACGTTCCCAGCGGATCCGCCTTCATTTCGTCACGCACGCAGTACAATTGCAAGCCCATTAACTCCTTTTTAACTGGAGCAGCAAATAAAGATGAGGATAGCAAGGAGCCACCGGCAACTGCCAAGGCGCTCTTTTTAATAAATTCTCTACGAGAAGTTGTCATAGGTAGTTATGATTTTGCAAGGAAGTTACCATAATCACACCATAAATAATAACTGTTTTATACAGATGGCATAAATCACCGATTACTGTCTAAGAGGTTCAAAATGAAAGTTTGGAAATTAATCTTAATCTTGCACTTTAACTTAAAATGGTATCGATGTGTCTTCTTATTTAGTCGCCCATTAACCAACCTCTATGGACCGAACCACCATTAAACGAATTGTATTACCTGGAATAATTTTACAATCAGTGCTCATTGGCGGTGGATATGCAACTGGTCGGGAGATTGTTGAGTATGGAGCAAAGTTTGGAGCTAGCGGCTGGGTCTGTGGTCTGGCTATATTTCTTGGCTTTTCGATCATGTCTATTCTTTCCATGGAAGCGTGCCGTCAATGGCAGGTGTATGACTATAAATCACTGTTGAAAAAGCTGATCGGTCCAGCCTGGATCCTTTATGAGATAGTGTATTTGCTACTGGCCATATTAATCATTGCTGTGATGGCATCCGCAGCTGGTGAAATTCTACATAATACATTAGGCTTCAGTCCGTGGGTAGGCGTAGTCATTATCATCGTACTAGTAGGATTTCTTAATTACATGGGTGAAACTGTTATCGCGAAATTGGAAACTATCGGCACAGTTGCGCTCTTCGCTGCGTATCTTCTGTTCACCTTCGTAGTCTTTAACAACCAGGGAGCAGAAATTTCTAAGGTCTTTTCGGACTGGGATACAAGTTACCAAAAAGATATTCCGGGTCTGGGTCTTCTTGTCTGGACGGGTTTGCTATACGTTGGCTATAACCTGGCTGTGTACCCCGCTTCATTTTTCACGTATCGGGAAATTCAATCGAGACGCGAGAGCATTGCCGCTGGATTTATCTCCGGTTTACTTATGACGATACCATGGTTCCTCACCTACTTTGCCATCCTCGCCTACTATCCAGATAAACATGTTCTGGAGGCTACCGTGCCCTGGCTTGAGATATTAAAATCCTTTCATCCCTTACTCATTGCAATTTTCGGAATTGTTGTAGGCTGGACGTTAGTTGAGACAGCAACTGGTATGATTCACGCCTTTATCAGTCGTATTGAAATGGAAGTTGCAGAGCGTAAGAAGGCTCCAATTAAAAAAATCTATAAAGCGTTAATTTCATCAGTAGCTCTTATCGCGTCATTGATTTTAGCCCAGGTTGGCATTATTGATTTAGTAGCTAAAGGGTATGAATTAATGGCTTACGCGATGATCGCGGTGTATGGAATACCTTTAATTTTTTATGCCCGCAAGTTGCTGACTTAATAAGGGGAACTAATTTAATACGGATTGATAGGCCTCCTCGTAGTGACGCGCCAGAT
Source organism: Cyclobacteriaceae bacterium (assembly GCA_035408225.1). Lineage (GTDB taxonomy): Bacteria > Bacteroidota > Bacteroidia > Cytophagales > Cyclobacteriaceae > ELB16-189. The sequence goes on from DAOOCD010000007.1 coordinate 5,331, forward strand.
TAACCCAATCAAAGGCAGAAGAGTAATTTTCTACATTGTTACGTTGCATAATTCTGCTTCTGCGGTCTTGTTGTAAAAACTTGTAGAGAAAAGATGCCAGTTGACGGGCACTCCAATCGAAAGTCCGCTTGCCTCGTTCTACAACTAACATTCCACCCTTTTCATGATCTGGCATATTACGCAACAGGTAATCGCCAAAGCCACTAAGGTCACTTGTTACAGCAGGCACACCACTGGCCATGCATTCGAGTGGAGTATAGCCCCAGGGTTCGTAATAACTGGGGAAAATACCTAAGTGACATCCGCGCACAAACTGACTGTAATCCATTCCAAAGAGTGGGTTGGTCGAGTTGATGAAATCTGGATGATAAACAATTTTCACTTTATCTTCCTTCCTGTTGAGCAAATCCCTACGTACAAGAAATTGCAGAATCTCATCCGTTTCTTCATTCACCAATTTATGAGTTACAGGCAATGGCATCTTGTTACTCTTCCACGACTGAATAGTCCTGCGATACCGCAACTTCCAGTATTCATCTACAAATTCGTTTAACTCAGGTAGCCGGTGATCTTGCCGGATGGTGCTTTCAAAAAATAATCGTTTACCAACCTGCCGCTGAATCGCCTCACAGGTTTGCCGAATCTCTTCCATTACCGCCCGCGATTGCAATACTTCTGGCTTAATACTGTAGAACTCCCGCTTCGTAATAAAAAACATGACTACCGTAAGATCAGATTTTTCCTCTTTCAATTTTTGATTAAGATGATACAATGCCTCCAGAGTAATGTCGAAGCCTTTATTCTTATACTCATATCTGCCTGAGGTAAAAAAGTAAACGGTCTTATCAAGATCAAAAGAATAGGAATTAAAAAAATGACCCATGATAAACTCATGAATCTGCTCTTTATAGGTAGAATGTAAATTCTGAAATTCGTGCAATGCTTCGAATCGTTGAATATTTAATCCATTAGGAAGAATAAAATCCGGGGTTCTTCTCAAAAGATGCTTACACTCCCGGGCGGTGACATCACTGACGGTAGTCATTACATCACAACTTTGAGCACAACCGTATTCAATGGCCGCTTCAGTTTCAATACCAAATTTGCCAGCTTCATCTTCCCACCGAAAGAAAGGCAGGTGCGCATAAAATAGTGGTGAATTAATAGCAAGGTGTCTTCCTAATTGAGTTGCATGGGTTGTAAAAATTGTCTTCACCGGCATTGCCTCACGCTTAATATCCAGAATAGGCAACCCTGCCATCCACTCATGAAAGTGAGCAAGAATCTTTTGATCATGCCCTGAAATTTTTACAAGCTCATCAATAAACAACTTGGTGAGGTAAGCAAAACCAATAACCTGATTAATCAACTCATTCTTATCGGGTGTCTGAATGGCATGGTTTTTCCACAATAAATATTTGAGAACATTCAACACTTTTTCCTCAATCGCATTAGGATTGAGAAGTACAACCCGTGGCTTTCCTGTAATTAGCCATTCCGCATATATTATATCATATCCTTTCTTGCGTAAATTAGAAGCTGCCAAACCAAATACATCGGCTGCATCTTCTAAAGGTTCAAGCTCAGCAAGAATATTTTTGTTTATATAAGGTCCGATCATACAGAAATGTCCACTCCAGTTATCCACCATAACAGGAGCTTTCGATCTGATTACTGTATAAATACCACCTACCTGATTACAAACTTCCCAGGCTACTTCAACAAGCAGTGCAGAGTTAGAGGGTTTTGTTGTGCGAGGTGTTCTTTTTGGCATAGCTTGAGTCAAAGTGTCTGAAAACTACTGAATTGCAAACAATTTAATGACAAAATTTCTCAAAAACACGATTTGTAACAGGTGGATTCTAATTTGTTGATAGTGAGTCGAAAACAACTATCAATATGAACTTTGATAAATTCACTATAAAATCACAAGAAGCGCTACAGAAGTCAGCAGAGATTGCGACTTCGCTTCAACAACAGGCTATTGAGCCTGGGCATTTATTGAAAGCCATTTTGGCGACAGATGAAAATGTCTCAAGCTACCTATACAAGAAACTTAATATCAACAGTACTATTCTCGAAACAAAATTAGAAGAGATTGTAAACTCGTACCCAAAAGTTTCGGGTCAACAAGCATACTTATCAAATACGACTAACACGGTATTGCAAAATGCAGAGAAGGAACTACGGGAATTCAAAGATGAGTTTGTAGCCATTGAGCACTTGTTGTTAGCGTTGCTCGCAACGAAAGACAAAGTGTCTTCCATTATGAAAGATGCGGGGTTTGAAAAGTCTACCCTAATAAAGGCAATTAAAGAATTGCGTGGTGGAGCTAAAGTGACCGATCAAAATGCAGAGGCAAAATATAAATCGCTGGAACGCTATTCAAAAAATCTGAATGATCTCGCCAAGAAAGGTAAGATCGATCCTGTTATTGGTCGCGATGAAGAAATCAGGCGCGTGTTACAGATCCTTTCGCGCAGAACAAAAAATAACCCTATACTTTTAGGAGAACCAGGTGTAGGTAAAACCGCAATTGTAGAAGGCATGGCCCAACGCATTGTTAATGGCGATGTGCCCGAAAATCTGAAATCAAAAATTCTGGTTTCGCTGGACATGGGCTTGCTTGTGGCGGGCGCAAAGTATAAAGGCGAATTTGAAGAACGCCTGAAAGCAGTTATCAAAGAAGTAACAGATTCAAATGGCGAGATTATTCTCTTTATTGATGAAATCCATACCTTGATTGGTGCCGGTGGTGGAGAAGGCGCGATGGATGCCGCTAACTTATTAAAACCTGCGCTAGCGCGAGGCGAACTTCATGCTATCGGGGCTACTACTTTAAAAGAGTATCAGAAGTATATCGAAAAAGATAAAGCGTTGGAACGCAGGTTTCAGGCTGTGATGGTGGACGAACCTTCGGTGGAAGATTCAATTTCTATACTGCGAGGAATAAAGGATAAATATGAATTACACCATGGTGTGCGTATTAAAGACGATGCAGTAATCTCTGCCGTTGAATTATCCAGTCGATACATTTCTGATCGCTTCCTTCCAGATAAGGCTATCGACCTGATGGATGAAGCTGCCGCCAAATTGCGTTTGGAGATGGATTCCTTACCAGAAGAATTGGATGAGCTCAATCGAAAGATAATGCAACTTGAAATTGAACGTGAAGCCATTCGCAGAGAAAAGGACAAAGACAAAGAAGTAATCCTATCAAAAGAAATTGCCGAACTCACCGGAGAACGCAATGAACTTAAAGCACAATGGGAAAATGAAAAGTCGGTTGTGCAAAACTTACGGCAGGAAAAAGAAAACATTGATAAACTAAAGTTTGAAGCTGAACAAGCAGAGAAAGCTGGTGACTACGGCAAGGTGGCTGAAATTCGCTACGGAAAAATTACTGCCTCTGAAAAACACCTGAAGGACCTTGAGTCGAATATGAAGGAAATGCAAGGCGAACATTCGCTTTTAAAGGAAGAAGTAGATAGCGAAGACATTGCCGAAGTAGTTGCAAAATGGACAGGCATACCAGTCTCAAAAATGTTGCAAAGTGAACGCGAGAAATTGCTAACACTTGAAGAAGAGTTAAGTAAACGTGTTGCCGGGCAGGAAGAAGCAATTCGGGCATTAAGTGATGCCGTGCGCAGAAGCAGAGCTGGCTTGCAAGATCCAAAACGACCTATTGGTTCTTTCATATTTATGGGAACAACCGGTGTAGGTAAAACGGAATTATCGAAAGCCCTGGCAGATTATCTGTTCAATGATGATAACGCGATGGTGCGGATAGATATGAGTGAGTACCAGGAGCGCCATAGTGTAAGCCGTCTGATCGGTGCGCCTCCAGGCTATGTTGGTTATGATGAAGGCGGACAACTCACAGAAGCTGTGAGACGGAAACCTTACTCTGTTATTTTATTGGATGAAATCGAAAAAGCACATCCGGATGTGTTTAACATTCTTCTGCAAGTATTGGATGATGGCCGGTTAACAGATAATAAAGGCAGGGTAGCCAATTTTAAGAACACGATTATTATCATGACCACCAACATTGGCTCGCATATCATTCAGGAAAACTTTGAAAAGATAAACGAGTCGAACTACTTCGATGTGCTGGAGAGTACTAAAGATGAAGTGCTCGCTTTACTGAAAAAATCGGTACGGCCTGAATTTATCAACCGTATAGATGAAATTATCATGTTCCGACCACTCAGTAGGGCAGATATTAGAAAAATTGTAGAAATACAATTTAAACTGATCCAGAAACGTTTAATGGAAAGTGGCGTGAAACTTGATATTTCGGAGGAAGCACTTGAAAGATTGGCTAAATTAGGCTACGATCCACAGTTTGGAGCCAGGCCGTTAAAACGGGTTATTCAACGAGAAATATTAAATGAACTTTCTAAACAAATTTTGTCTGGAAAAGTGAACAAGGACTCAGTCATTTTTGTTGAATTAAAAGAAGGGGTTGAATTTGAGTTTATCAACCTCGATGAAGTAGAAGTTGTTAAGTAAAACAATAAAGATCGTGAGGTCCCGGATCACCGGGAAGTGTTGTGGGGTTTGGTTTTTGGGGTTAGGGCGGGCTGAGGGGCCCGCCCTTCTTTTTTTTCTATTCTGTTTCCTGAATGCGGAATTGCTTTTTCAAAGCATCTTTGCCCTTGCCGTCCATCATCATGACCAGGTAATCACCAGCCTCAATTTTTACTGAGCCATCGGGATTCTTTATGAATTTTCTTTCGGTTCCGTTCATCTTGACTAAGCCTATTAAAATCACATTACAACTTTTCTTCAGATCAAAAAATGCTTTATCGTAATATGAACCAACAAATGAGTTACCCGCTAATAGCTTCATTTGCTTTATATCATACTCGTGGTCGTTGTGTGCATACGCCAGTATCTCTTCGCTAAACAAAGCAACGTCAGGCTCAAAAATATAGCTGGCCATTAGCTTAGCGGAAATTTCGTTTTTGCAAATCGTATAAGTAACCCCTGCATTTTGAAAGGTCCCTTTTAGATTTCCATTATCAAGTGTAACCACATAATTCAGGTCAGCAAAAATCTTTTTCAAATTAATAACATAGACCAACTTTTCAGTGTCATCGCTTAGGTTGACAAACACGATTGAGGCATTTTTAATATTGGCCTTCTCTAGCAATTCGAAATTACTATAATCTGCATATAGCGTGTAAACCTTATCGGTGTCATAAAACTCACGGATTGCATCGATCGAGGAACGCTCGCGTGTAATAACGGCCACTTGCTTTCCGGCAGCAACCAAATGACTGATTACGGATCTTCCGAAATCGTTCCAACCGATAATCACCACATGGTTATTAAAATCGGTGCCATTGAGGCCCAGGTTTCTTTGCTCCTTTAGTGTACTCATAAAATTTGCGATCTGACCAATAATAAAACCATAAACACCCAAACTAGATAACATAACCACAAAGCCAAGTGCCCGGCCCCAGTAGGTAACCGGGTAAACATCGCCATAGCCAACGGTAGTAATAGTAGCGACTACATACCATAAACCGTCTTGCCAACTGATCATCTTTGAACCTGGCACACTGGATTCAATAGTGTGCAGCAAGTAAATTATTACTCCATAAAAGAGAAAAAGGCTGGCAAGGGAATAGATTAATTTTAGGTGGTCGGGCTTCTTCACAACTTATAAACCACGCTTAAGTAAGGTAAAAAAAACAAAAAGTAAAAATAGAAGATCCAACATGTTAGCGGTCAGGGCAAGCCGAAAGGGCGGAAGTAACCTCCCTTACCTCTACCAGCCCCCGCTGATTGTTCCAGGTATTATATATATAGGTTGCAAGTTCAGTCACCTCAAGTTCAGTCAAGGTTGGGTTGCTCTTCATAGGCTGATTATACATTACCCCATTTACCCATAATTCTCCTTCTCTGCCATTTTTAATTATACAGATTACTTCCTCAAAATTCTTCTCCATAAAGTCAGATTTGTCAAGCGGTGGGTATACCCTTCCTAACCCCAAACCATCGGATTGATGGCAATTGATGCAATACTTTTTAAAGAGAACTTCACCCTCTACATAATACTGCTGAAACTTTACTGAGTTAGCTGATTTGTTACTATTGCCTGGCGCACAGGCCATCAAGCCCCAGCACAGAATCATTAGTACTGATGGAAAAAATAGCCGACTAATTTTCACCTTCCCTGCGAAGTTTCTTGATGTCGATGATCAACCGGTTAACATCTTCCTCTTTGGTACCATCATACTTACCCCGAATTCGTTGCTTCTTGTCGATGAGCAGAAATGCACCACTGTGTATAAACCCATCAGGCTCCGTTTTATCTTCCATGGCCGTTGCGAAATAGCTGGTTTGAGCAATTTTATAAATTGAATCCTTAACTCCTGTTACAAAATGCCATCGTTTACTTTCTACACCTAATCGCTCAGCAAAATCATGAAGGAGGGCTACTGTGTCATATTCCGGATCGATGGTATGAGAAAGAATTTTAACATCGGGCATTTCGGCAGTCGCTTCATATACCCGCAACATCTGCCTTTTCATAATGGGGCAAATGGTACGACAGGTAGTAAAGAAAAAATCAGCCACATAAATATTATCCTTGAATGTATTATTAGTAACCCAAAGGCTGTCTTGATCCACAAAAGCAAATGGTGCAATGGTATGATAAACTGTGTCGGTTCCTGCAACTTCTCGTTGTCCGAAAATCGGAAGTTTTTCCTCTTTACCACCACAGGACATAAACAAAAAACCGAATACTCCGACTCCAAAAATCAGGCGACTAGCCAGCATCAGGTTGCCAGCATTAAGCCTCCAGTCCAATCTCATCACCTTCTTGTATTTCATCATAATCAATTGCTAATAAGTTCTGGCCAAAATTGATTTTACTTCCATATTTTCGATAGGTAGCTAATGTCGCCAAGGGTTCCGTCCCCTTTACACCCGTTCGTTGATCTACGGTAGTAAGAACACAGCGACTGCATGGCTTTACAGCAATAAAACGATTGCTACCAATTATAAAGTTCTTCCATCGGTCTTCTTCAAATGGCTCGCCACCCGTAAACACAAAGTTAGGACGAAACCGATTCATAGGGATTGGTTCCTTCAATCTTTTGTTCAAATCATCAAGGGAAGCCTGGCCGATGATCAAAAAAGGATACCCATCTGCCAGACTAACCTGCTCGTTCATAGTCGCATAATCAGGATCTATATCGCGCTTATGGGTTTCCGGAAAAAATACAAGTTTGCACTTGATCTGTAACTGATCTGAAAACCACTGGCTATAAATATGACCCACCTCGATTGCTTCTACCTCATCGTCCCAAACAATTGTCGACAAAGATTCGCCAACCTTCTCGTCTTTAAGGTCAAGGACTATTAATTGGCTAGATACTCTGTTTAAAATTGTCAATTCTTCAGTATCCATTGTCAATTGAAACTGCGACATTTCCGGGTGTTCCCTTTGGGTAAGAAATCTTCCATCTTCATCAACTAACATCCACCTGCGATCATAGACGAGCCCTTTTTGTTTAACATTAGACCTCTGCAATCGTATGCCGGCTAACGACTTGATCGGATAAATCCAAATTTCACTAAGGGTTAGTCGTGTCATGAACTTTTGTGCTCAATTTTTTGCTAACTTAATACTCAATTTTGTAAATGAATAACTCAGCCCTTTGGTATTTTGAAAGCGTGAACCTCTATCAGATACTTTGCCCGCACAAGGTAAAGACGATGGCTGATAAGCACACATACAATCATTATAAAAAAGATCAATATATCTACTTTCCTGACGAAGCCGCCACTCATATCTATATGATCGTTTCAGGCCGTGTGCGTATTGGCCACTACCAGGAGGATGGCAAAGAAGTCATAAGCGCCATCCTTACTGCTGGAGAAATCTTTGGTGAATTAGCTGTGGCCGGTGAAGAGAAACGAAAAGATTTTGCGCAGGCGATGGAAGCAACTATAATTTGTCCATTAAGCATTACTGAACTGTCGGAGTTAATGAAAGAAAATCGGGAGTTAAGTTTCAAAATCTTGAAGTTGATTGGCTTGCGATTAATGAAACTTGAACGCAAACTGGAATTACTTGTATTTAAAGATGCTCGCACGCGTGTAATTGAATTTCTAAAAGACGCTGCCGCCTGGAAAGGCAAGAAGGTTGGATTTGAAACCATGATTCCAACGCGGCTTACCCATAAAGATATTGCAGCCCTTACGGGTACCTCCCGGCAAACCGTAACCACGATACTCAACGATTTAAAAGATAAGAACCTAATCAATTTTGATCGCAAGAAGATTCTGATTCGTGATTTAACTTCGTTGAAATAATCTAATCAGATTTTTCTGGCTACCTGCCCCAATCACATCCTCCATCATTTCAGTTTGAATAGCAGAATATGGCACACTATGGCTCTCAAAGATGGATTTTCAGATTTTCTTCAGAATTACTTACCAACTTTGATGTAATTGACTCGGACCGCTTAATCATACAATTCCGCAGGCATAGCATCATAAAAAGCAGTAAGTAGCATGAAATGAGCATAAACGAGACTATAGCCAACGGCATGTTAATACCCGTACCTTATACAAGGTGCAAGTCTCAAAATGCGAATTCCATCTGACCTTAACAAAAAAATTATTAACAGATGAAAATATTGATTGTCGAAGATGAGCGAGAGCTGGCCAAGAGTATGGTTCAGTACCTCCGTCAGGAAAGCTATGTATGCGAAACCGCATACACTGCTCAGGAAGCTCTTGAAAAGATTTTGCTACATGAATATGACTGCATCTTACTAGACATTACGTTACCCGATGGCAATGGGTTCACTATTTTAGAAAAGCTTAAGAAAGAAGAAAAGCTGGAAGGAGTCATTATTATCTCCGCCAAAAATTCATTGGATGACAAGATTAAAGGACTCAACCTGGGAGCTGATGATTACCTGGCTAAGCCATTTCACTTATCAGAAATGGGTGCTCGAATTTCAGCTGTGATACGAAGAAAACGCTTTGATGGAAATAATTCTATCTCCGTTCACGAACTAACCATTGATCTTCTGGGCAAAGTTACAACTGTAAATAATCTACTAGTCGATCTTACACGCAAAGAGTATGATCTGTTACTCTTTTTGATTTCGAATAAAAACAGGGTTGTATCAAAAAACGCAATCGCTGAGCATTTATCCGGGGATGCTGCCGAAGTTTTTGATAACTTTGATTTCATCTATGCACACATGAAAAATCTTAAGAAAAAATTGGCTGAAGCCAATTGTCCGGATTATATAAAAACAGTTTATGGGCTGGGCTACAAATTTGAAGCATGAAACTTCTTAAGCGAACGGTAAAAAACTACATTCTCTACTCTGCACTGTTATTATTGATTTGCACCCCACTCTATTATCTTTCAATACACCGCTTGTTCGTTAATGAAATGGAAGAAGAACTCTTCCATCACAAAAACAATTTTAAAAAAACGCTGGACAAATTAGAAAACGAAAAAGACATTCAGTTGTATCAACTCATCAATGAAGAGTTTCAACTTAAAGAAACAAGCAAATGGCCGATTTCAGATTCACTTTTTACCTACTCTCAATATGATAGTTTGGAAAAGACGTTTGTTCCTTATCGGGCTTTGCGAACTGGCGTTACTGTTCAGGGCACTCGCTACGAACTTCTAATCAGAGAATCAATTGTTGGCAATACAAAACTGGTAACAGCCATTGTCGCCATTCAAACCACTCTGTTGGTTTTAATGCTTATCGGATTTATTCTGATCAATCGAAAATTATCAAAAGTTGTATGGGATCCCTTTTATACAATTCTTGAAAAGCTGAAGAATTACCAAATCGATAAAGATTTAACCATTGATCTGCCCCACTCTTCAACGGCAGAATTTCGGGATCTTAGTGAAGCACTTGTTCACCTGGTTAATAAAAGCCGGGATGCCTATTTAAGTCAGAAGGAATTTACTGAAAATGCATCGCACGAATTACAAACTCCGTTAGCCATTTTTAGATCCAAATTGGAGTTGCTAATGCAAGGTGCAGACATTTCAAGTGAACAGGCTGAATTAATTAGCAGTCTGCTCAATGCCACGGATCGCATTGTGAGACTGAATAAAAATTTACTTTTACTTTCCAAAATTGAAAATCGTCAGTTCCTGTCAAGGCAAGAAATATTGTTAAGCTCTGCCCTTACCCAATCGCTTGGATTATACAAACAAATGGCCCAGGAAAAAGAAATAAAGATTACTACTCATATAATTTCTGAAATCGCAGTAAAAACAAATCCCTCGTTGTTAGAGATATTATTGAGCAACCTTATTTCGAATGCAATACGGTATACCCCGGCTCAAAATGAAGTCAGGATTGAAATTGAAAAGAAATCAATAACTATCAGAAATCCAGGCGAACCATTCAACTTTCCAAATAAAATTTTTGACCGATTTAATCGCGAATCAAGAACCACACAGGGTAATGGCCTGGGATTGGCGATTGTAAAAAAAATCTGCGATACAGAAGGTATTCCTATTACGTACCACTATTCACAAGGGAGCCATCTTTTTAGCATAGATTTCTAACTTATTAAGACAAATTCTATACTATTTTGATTCAGAATGTCTTCAGAATCAAATCAGATCTTTATCCCAGTAAAAAGATGTTTGACGTTGCCTATCGTCAACTAACAACCTAAAAAATTGATTCATAGAAATTCTGATAATAAACAGTTACAAATAAAGTTAACTAGTAATAAAAGCATAATGAAAAAAGTTCTTATTGGAATTGGTCTACTGGTGGTTGTTATAAGTGGAATAGCTTACTTCATGTATAACAAACCGCATCGGGACCCTGCAGCAGAAAAATCAATAAAAATAAGTTCGACTGATCTGTTTAAAAGTTTTGAAGAAAACGAAGCAAAAGCAAATAAGCTTTACCTGGATAAGGTTCTAGAGGTGACTGGAAAAATTACAGAAGTTACCTCAAACCAAAACGGGATACCCGTGGTGGCGCTTGAAACTGAAAACATGATGTTTGGAGTCAGATGTACAATGGCAAAGACGGAGTCAGAAACGGAAGTAGGAGAAACGATTACAATTAAAGGCATTTGCACCGGGTATTTATCTGATGTGATAATCACAAATGCAATCAAAGTAGAAGGTAATAAATAATTAATATGAAGTTGTCTCGTAAAAATATCATCGGGCTAAAGCAACTTGGAGTTCTGGCCGGGATGCTTGCAATCATTATTATTGTTGACTCCTGCATTCACGAACCATTCATAGATCCATTTACACTAAACGAAGGGCAACCCACTACGCCTGGCTGTGTAAGTGACGGGTTGGTATGTTTTGAAAGCAGTGTGCTTCCAATCTTTCTTACTTCCTGTGCCATAAGCGGTTGTCATGATGCAAAAACAAAGAAAGAAGGATATATACTAGACAATTATAACAACATTATTAGAAAGGGAATCTCCCCTGGAAATGCGAACGGTAGTAAACTTTATGAAGTTCTATTCGAAACGGGTGAAGATCAAATGCCTCCGGATGCACCTCTATCGAAAGCCCAAAAAGATTCTATAGCCGCCTGGATAAATCAAGGCGCCAAAAATACAGTGAATTGCAATTGCGCTTGCGATGACACAAAGTTCACTTATGCCGCAATTATCCAACCCTTAATAAACAACAATTGTGTGGGCTGCCATAAACCCAGTTCACTAGGTGGGAATATTGACCTCTCTACTTACAATGCTGTGAAAGTTCAGGTGGAAAATGGCAAACTCCTAGGAAGTGTAACTCAAGCTGCAGGCTATATTGCCATGCCGCAAGGTTCTAAACTCTCAGATTGCCAAATCAATCAAATTAAAAATTGGATCAGCGCAGGCGCTCCAAACAATTAATATTTTATGTATCGGAAGAAATTTGTACTGCCCTTAATTTTATTGGCCTTAGGGGGATGTTATTACGACAAAGAATCAGTTCTCTATCCAAATTCAGCTAATTGTACTGAAGTTATCAATCCGACTTTCAGCGGTGATGTGCTCCCGCTATTAAACAGTCGTTGTAACAATTGCCATGGTGGAACTGCTCCTTCAGCCGGGATTAATCTTACCACCTATCCATCCGTAATGAAGTATGTTAATGATGGTAGTCTAATGGGTAGTATTAATCAAACCTCGGGCTATTCGGCTATGCCAAAAAATTCAGGGAAAATGCCTGCCTGCGAAATCAATAAAATTCAAACCTGGATTACTGCGGGGGCACTAAATAACTAAACTCACAATTAAAAAGCTTAACAAAATGAAACGGTTAATTACATTCATTCTAATCAGTACAGTTTCAATTCTTGGATTTTCTCAATCCGTATTTATGACCCGCAATGGTCAGGTATCTTTCTTTTCAAAAACTCAGATGGAAAACATTGAGGGCACAAATAATGAGGTTACAAGTATGATAGACACCAGCAAGGGAGATATAGTATTTGCCGTATTGGTTAAGAGTTTTCGTTTTGAAAAGGCACTGATGGAAGAACACTTCAACGAAAATTATCTGGAGTCCACTAAATTCCCTAAAGCAACATTTCAGGGAAAATTTACGAATACTCAATCCATCAACTTTACCAAAGATGGCACTTATACCGCAACGGTTGAAGGTGACTTAACCATGCACGGTGTAAAGCAACGTCAAACTGCCACCGGAACAATAACAGTGAAAAATGGAAAAATATCTGCAGTGTCAACTTTTACAATCAAACTGGCTGACTATAAGATCGAGAGGCCATCTCTTGTTGCCGATAAAATTTCAGAAACAATTGAAATACGTGTGAATTGTCAATACGAACCAAAATCCTGATATGTACCGGTTAAGCCTGATTACCCTGTTAATACTTTTTTCATTTGCAGCCCATGCGCAGGACGACTTGATGAAAATGTTAGATGAAGAAACAGAGAAAGACAAAAAACCGGATTATGCTACCGCAACATTTAAAACTACCCGGCTTATCAATGGCCACTCCATTGAAAATGTAGCGGCAGGTGTATTAGATTTTCGTATCTCGCACCGGTTTGGATACGTCAACGGGGGTGCTTACGAACTTTGGGGATTGGACGAAGCCAGTATGAGACTTGGCTTTGATTATGGGTTAACGAGATGGTGGATGATCGGGGTAGGAAGAAGTACCTATCAAAAACAATATGATGGTTTTACAAAAATTAAACTATTGAGGCAGTCATCCGGATCGCGATCTATGCCAATTACACTCAGTGCGGTTGGAACCATCATGTATAAATCGTTGAAATTTGATGACCCAACGCGAGAGAATTACTATACTTCCAATCTATATTATTCAGGACAACTGCTGATTGCAAGAAAATTTAGCGAAGGCATATCCCTTCAGTTAATGCCAACGATCGTACACTACAATTTAGTGCCCACTGAAGAAGATCCAAATGACTTATTATCTGTGGGCGTAGGGGGAAGAGTGAAACTTAGTAAGAGAGTGAGTCTTAATCTTGAATATTATTACCAGCTACCGGATTACAAATTCTCTGGAACTACTAACTCCCTGGCCATTGGGTTTGATATAGAAACAGGAGGTCACGTATTCCAGTTGTACTGCACTAACTCAACAGGCATGACCGAACGAACCTATATTAATGAAACAACAGGAAATTTCTTTAAAGGTGATATTCGGTTAGGGTTTACCATCTCACGAGTATTTACAATAAAGAAACCGAAAGTTTAACGCAGTTGTTGAGGCAGGTCCGATTCGTTGTCCACATCGTTGAGCGTTGGAAGTATTCCGTAACTAAAACGATTGCGTTTTAAATCATCAATTGTATCGCTATAAACAGAATTGGTGCTCCAGGTTTTATTCGTGAATACTGCAGTAATCAATCTATTCATTCCCAATAAATAATAGCCCCCGTCAAAAGCCGGGCCAACAACTACATCCTTCTTTTTTAAAATCTCGAAGGACTCTTTCAAAATATCTGATGTTAACTCCAAACAATCGGTACCAATGATACAAACATGTTTATATCCTTGAGAAAAGGCCGTTTCAAAAGCATGCTTCATTTTACTACCCAAATCGTCCCCCTTTTGCAAGTGTTTAAAATAGCCATCATTAGGCCAGTTGTCCTCCCGGTCAATAAATTCTGAATAATAAACAACCCGGTCGCAATTAACGACAGAAGTTACTGATCGGGTGAAAGACGCAAGTTTTAAATAGATAGCCAAAGCACGTTCTTCACCTACCGTAGCAGCCAATCTTGATTTAACTTTCCCAAGCTCTGGATTCCGATAAAATATTATTAGAAGGTCAGCCTTCATTTTACAGATGATAACCTCAGTGATTTATTCGACTTCAGCTCGAAAATAAGGTATCCGATAACAACAACATACTCAAATGCTGTAAGCCACAAATTTTCCTGAAAGGAATTTGCCGTGTAACCCACATAGGTTAAAAATATAAGTCCGCTCCAAATAACCGGAAAACGAAAAGTAGTAAAAACAGAAATTGCCACTAGCGTAGTAATGTACCATGGATGAAGAATAGTGGTAAAGAGAAAGTAAACACATAAAACCCACATCCAATCCGTTAATAATGCACTAAATGACATTTGCTGTGTGCCAGGAGTCCATTTAAAGCCATTTCTAAAAGAAAGAAGAAGAATTAATATTGAGGCAGTCAGCCCAAGTTTCCAGCCAACTGTTTGGATTATGTTGTATCCATATTTCCAAAATCCATATTCCCTTACCAGGTAGTAAATGCTGGCATTGAATTCAAATCTGTTGAAATATAAGCCAATGCTTTCTGACATAGATCGAATGACCTCGAGGTTAAACAGAGGCAAAAAACATATCGACAGCGTTAGTATTGTAACTAATCCATACGTAAGTGATCGCTTGATGCCCAACCTGCTAAACAAAGCCGGAAGAAAAATTAGAGGCACCAGTTTCGATCCGATCGCCAGTGCTATACTTAGGGCGGAAGTCATCCATCTATTATTGAGCAATAAATACACAGATAACAAAACAAAGAATATAACCAGTCCCTCAAAATGTAAGTTACCAGTTAGTTCAATAATCACTAAAGGATTCAATGCATAGAGTAAGGTATTTACTAACGAAAGTGAAAGCCTTTTCAATAGTTTATACATTATGAAAACAGTGCCTGCATCCGCCAGAAGCAAAATAATTCGCATACCAATCACACTGCCCAGGATTGATTGAGGCGAGATTTTTACTGACAACCAAAAGACAAACTGCGAAACGGGTGGATAGATGGTAAAGTATTCGGGACTATTGAGCTTAGAAAAAAGCTCCTGATCCACACCAGAAATTCCTTGCTGAACATAGACGGAAGGTAATTCGGAAAAGGGATGATAGCCTGCACTCCACAGCCGGCCATCCCAGATAAATCGATAGAAATCATCTGAAAGTGAAGGCAAAGAAAAAAGAAAAATAAATCGGAATATGAATGCACTAATCAACCAAAAATATACCTGTTCTTCCTGTGCTTGTTTAATAACCCAGCCATAAGCAAAAAAAAGTGTTGCATAAACCGGAAGCAGGTATTGCGTTTCAAACCGTTGAATTGAATAGGCAAGAAGTCCATACCCTATTGCGCACACAAGCATCAAAACATAGTATTTAGGCTTCTGACTAAGCATGGAAGGAAGTCTTCATGGAAAAGAAGAACACACTTCCAAAACTTAGCGCCAACATAAGATGAAAGAAAATTAACCCGCCATCGTGAAGCCAAATGCCTGCTGTAATTCCAAAAATAAAATAAAGACAAAGCAGTCCTTCGATAAGCGTTCCACCGGCTACCCGTAATCGGATATAACTGTTACCCAACCATGGCTCCTTTTTATTTGTCACATTAAATTTAGGTGTTCGCATAAAGGGTGTCTTCCGGCCTAATAGACCTTCCATTACAGCTAATCCATTGTGTAAGGATAATCCCATTGAGACAATCAAAAAACGCGGATAAAGACTAAAAAATGTTTTTCGGGGCGACTCAATATAAAATCTCTTAGTTGCGATCCAATAGAAAAACGTGATTGAGAAAAATCCAACTAAAAAAACAATCCCCAAATGAAAAAGCCAGGCAATTTCCGGATGTTGTTGTTTAATAAATAACATAGGAACGCTAAGCAGAGACGAAATCAAAAGAAATACAAACACAGAACTATTGAACAAATGAAAAAATGCATGGATCTTATTCTTAACAGGCAAATGACTTCGCCAAACATTTCCAAAATTCTTTCGAGCCGTTTCAGCAGCGCCTTTGTTCCATCGGTATTGTTGAGACTTGATCGCGGGCATAATCACCGGCAATTCACCCGGAGTTTCAATTTCTTCCAGATAAAGAAATTCCCAACCTTTTAACTGGGCACGATAACTTAAATCAAGATCCTCAGTAAGCGTGTCTGCACTCCAGCCCCCGGCATCTTCAATACAAGCTTTTCGCCACACACCACAGGTGCCATTAAAATTAATAAAACTACCCGCTGCCTTACGCGCCATTTGCTCAATAGAAAAATGAGCATCTAACCCAAATGCCTGCAATTGTGTTAGTAACGAGTAATCGCGATTGATATGACCCCATCGGGTTTGAACAACGCCAACTTTCCCATCAGAAAAATAAGGTAAAGTCTTGAGAAGAAAATCGGGTGCCGGGATGAAGTCAGCGTCAAAAATGGCGATAAACTCTCCTGTTGCCAATTCCAATCCATGAGCTAGTGCACCGGCTTTATATCCAATACGATCTTTGCGATGAACCAGCTTTATATCAAGCTCTGCGGGTTTCAAGTCAACAAGTTTTCGCTCAATCAACTTCGTGGTTTCATCATTAGAATCATCAAGTATCTGTATTTCCAGTTTGTCTTTGGGATAGTCGAATTTACTTACCGCCTCCAGTAATCGTTCTATAACATATTTTTCATTGAAGATGGGAAGCTGTACCGTAACGGTTGGATAATCCTTTAACGTTGGGATTGTTGGTTTTATTTTTTTTTGATCCTGGATGTAAATCCACGTGAGATGAAGTTGACCCAGGCTGAAAAGAAAGATGTAGAGCAGCGAAAGGCTGTACAGTATAGTGATGATTAGGGTCATACTTCTGCTTACAAGTACTTAAAGATAGTGGCTAAAATCTTATACCCGGCCATAATAGTTCCTTTCACCGTTCCGCTGATCTTAGAAAAACCTATTCGCTTGCGATAGCGAACCGGTACCTCAACACAATGAAACCCTTTTTTAGCAGCTTTCAATTGCATCTCTACTGTCCAACCATACGTCTTGTCCTGCATTTCCAATTCGATCAACTTACTAAAGCGGATAACCCTAAAAGGACCGAGGTCCGTAAATTTCACTCCATAAAACAATTTCAATAAACGGGTGGCTAACCAGTTACCAAAAATTTGTTGTGGAGTCATTGAGCCATCTTCCTTTATACCCAATGCACGTGAGCCAATAACAAGATCAGCGCCTTGAGTAATAGGCTTCAAAAGTTCGGGGATTTCTTCCGGATAATCAGAGTGATCCGCATCAAGAAAAACAACCACATCCGGTACTGGTTGTGTTTGCTTCAGATACTCAATTCCTTTAAGGCAAGCCCTTCCATAGCCTGGCACTGGTTCGCGCAATACAATTGCACCTGCCTCTATCGCAATTTGTTCTGTATTATCGGTAGAGGCATTATTAACTACAATAATCTCTGAAATAAGATTCTTAGGAATTTCGCGAATTACTTCACCAATACCGTTCTCCTCGTTAAAGGCCGGGATAATAACTTTTATAACTAGACTCAAAACAATTTCATTATTCGGCTAAGATTAAATTCTTATTCCTAAATTTTAATATGATTATTTCCGATTAAAATAGGTTTTCCAAATCGTCCTGCTTCATCTTTGACTTCAAGATTCAATACGCCCCGCGGGCAAACAGAAGAACAAACGCCACAACCTACACAAGAAGATCGCACGATGTTTTGACCGCGTTGTGCATACCATCGTACATCAATCCCCATCTCGCAATATGTAGAGCAATTGCCACATGAAATACATTGCCCGCCATTGGTTGTTATTCTGAATCGCGATTTGAATCGCTGAACCAACCCAAGATAGGCGGCAAGCGGACATCCAAACCGGCACCAAACCCGATTACCCATCAGGGGATAAAATCCGGTACCAACTACTCCGGCAAAACCAGCTCCGATAAAGGCGCCATATACTTCGCGCAACTTATAGGAGTCAAAGAATAAAAACCAGGAAGCACCAGTCCAATACGTATAAATAACTCCAGCTGTCATTACCACAGCAAATACCAGCACACTATGAATCATCCATCGCTCAACTTTCCAGGCTTTGATAGTTTTATTTGAAAGTTGCCGATAAGGATCGCCCAATGTCTCAGCCAAACCACCACACCCACATACCCAGGAGCAATACCAGCGTTTGCCAAAGAAATAGACGAGCACCGGAACACCTATAAGAATAAGTGCTATCCCCCAGCCCAGCATAAAAATACCCAGCGTTCCGCCTGAGATTAGTTCATTCCATCGCGAATCAAAAAAGAAACTATAATCCAGTGGCCAGATATTTTTAAAATCAAAATAAGGTTTGTTCAGCCGAATAAGAATCTCCGGAATTAAAAAAGCAAAAGCTGTTTGGAAAAACATAACCGAACAAGTACGAAGTACCTGATACTTACTATGGCGATAGTGGATAATCATACGAACCCCCATCACAATAATGCAAAGTGTATAAATAAATCCGTAGAGAAAGAATCGGCCGGCCTCATTGCCATTAAGTATCCGGCTAACGGGATCGACTAACGCAACCCAGTTCGTCATATACTCTGGGTAGAAGTATAAAACGATATAAAATACAATAAGCCAGGTTCCCGTAAAAATTCCCAACCAGCCGGTATTTTTCATTACACTAAAAAAGACGCCATCATTTTTAATACCGGGTGAAAGACTCAGTTTAGGCAATATGTAAACCACGGCTCCGGCAATGCACAAGCCTAGGGTGAGGAATAGAAAGAGTATTGGATTACTACTAACTGGACCGCGTGCCGATGCTTTCGTTAAAGAATAAATCAAATCCTTTACCTGATAGCGATCAAACCCAACTTTATTGATGATCCCATATTGATTAATGTTGGTAACTACTCCTTGCAATTGAACCTGCAACTCCTGGGATGATTGAAACGCCCGACCTTCCAGCCAGCTGCCGTAATCTTTCCAAGCTTTCTTTTTGAACTCACTTACCTCGTCACCACCCAGATAAAGGGAATCCACCGAGGCCAGAGAAAATTGTTTCCCGCCTCGTGCTACTAAATCAAGAATCTCTTCCTGCGTAATACCATAATTACTTAACTGCTCCTGATTAATCTGTTCAAACAACTTCTTGAGTTCTGAAACAAAAGAAAATGAAGACGTGAACTCCTGCTGCTGAATATCAGACGAAGCACTTAAGAAAAGTTCACGCTTAGAAGTATCTGAGATTTTGGCATTAATTGCTTCCGGGGTAAGTCTATAACTCGCCAAGAAAAAAACGACATTGAATAGTGTGAATCCTATGATAAAAACGAGTAACCCAAAAAGTTTGATTGCTCTCATACAAGACCCGAGTTAAATTCAAGCTGCGGGAATTTTAAACCAAAACTCTTCATGATTTCTGATTCGTGACGAGGAAAAAATTCAGGATCAAAATTGGCTTCAGCCAGATGATCAAGAATAAACAGAATGCTGCGCTTTTCTCGGAGCCAGCGATCAAAGCATTCATGTCGCAATCGAATGCCAAACGAATTAATTCCCAAAAACTGATTAGAAATTTTATCCCATACCAGGTGTATGGATTTAATACCCGATTGATGTTCCCAATAAAAATCTGATTCGTTGTCAGCCAACTCGTTACGCACATTACCATACGTTTGATATTCGATATCAAAAAACTTGGCAGAGTTAAACCATGGTCCGGGTTCATATTTTGTTCTATCTCCGCAAATAGTCTGGGCAAGCACTTCGCCCATCATGCGCCCTGTATACCAAACCTGTTCAATGTTCCTTCTCCCTGGTAATGTATACGTGCGTTCTACACAATCCCCAAGTGCATACACATCAGGCAGGTTAGTTTCAAGAAATTCATTTACCAACACGCCTCGCTTCGTTGCGATACCAGAGTTCTTTAAAAAATCTATGTTGGGAGAAACACCCACAGTAAGTCCAACAAACTGACAGGTAATAACTTCACCACTACTCGTTACAACAGCTTTTACTTGCCCGCTTTCTTCCGGTTGAATTTCCTTTAACTCAGTCTCCAATTTCAAATCAACATGATGAGATCGGATATGCCGACTAATTAAATTGGCTTCCTGCAGTGGCAATACGTTGCTCCAGAATTCTCTTTCGCGCACCAGCATGGAGACTGGAATTTTTCTTGACACTAACATTTCTGCCATCTCAATGCCTATTAGGCCACCTCCAACCACTACAGCCCTGCTAATTCCCTTTGTGCCCTGTTCCATTTTCTCGAGGTCCTGATAGCTATACAGACCCTGCACTCCTTGTAACTCCTGGCCTGGCCATCCGAACTTGTTGGAGGTTGAGCCGGAAGCAATGATCAGAATATCATAGATGACTGTTTTACCTGATTGAAGAATCAGAGATTTTGATTGAGTGCTAACCCTCTCAACGTGATCTCGCACCAGGTCAATCTTATTTTTTTTCCAAAACCCATCTTCATAGGGTTTGGTGTGCTCATACTTCATGTGCCCCATGTAGATATACATCAGGGCTGTGCGCGAGAAAAAATAATCCGTTTCGGATGAGATAATTGTGATCTTATAGGTGCTGCGCTTACGGATATGCCGGGCCACTGTAGTTCCCGAAATTCCATTACCGATAATCACAATGTGCTTCATGCTCCTGTAAAGGTGCAAATTTTCACAGCTAATTGCGTGTCAGAAAAGTGACAATTCGTCAATAAAAGTAGATTTCTACTTTACCATCTAGATCACTTCAAACTCCTTTGAGCTGCTTGATTTCCGTGCAGGCTTTGATTCCTCTGAATACATCTTTTCATAGTACTCCCGTGCCATACGATTGGAATCAAATTCAGGCAGAATGTCCTCCATGCTTTGCTTAACAATCGCTGTCCATGCTTTTGGGTTATTATAGTAAAGAGGCGCGATTTCCTTTTCTAACATGGTAAGCAGAGTATCATTCTCAATAGTATCCTGTTCTTCTGAATTCTCGGTTTCTGCCGGAGTAATGATAAAACAGTTTTTACCATGCTTCGAAAACTCCGGAATCCAACCATCCGGTATGGAAAGATTAATACTTCCATTCATAGCAGCAGTCATGCCTGACGTTCCAGAGGCTTCGCGATACATCTTGGGTGTATTCAACCACATGTCCGATCCTCTCTTCAACAAGCCAGACAACTGCATTTCATAACCGGTAAGGATAGCGCAAGTAGGGAGGTCTTTGATTTTCCAGTAAATATCATTGAAGATACCAATGGCGCCATGATCCTCAGGATAAGGCTTACCGGCCCAAATTACCTGAATCGGATATTTGCTGTTGCTCACTAATTTTTCAAACCGCTCGAAATCGCGAATCAGCAAGTTGGCTCTTTTGTAAGCTGCATAGCGTCTGGCCCATACAATCGTAAGCACATTCTCATCAAAAATCTTTCCGGTTTGATTAGCGACCTCTTTAAACAACTCCTTCTTCATCTCCTTCTTTCTTTCCTCCAGGCCTTTGTCGCTACCGTGTTTATGAAACTCGGCCAGCTGCTTATCCATCCAATACGTTTTATTTTGCGCATTGGTAATTGAAGTTATCTCGCAGATATCATCAAAGCCAGTCCACATTTTTCTGGATACTGCACCATGCAGTGACGATACCCCATTGGCAATGCGCGCCATTCGTAAAGCCGCAAGTGTATAACTGAGGTTTTGCTCATCCGGAGCGGCCAATTTCAATACAGTTTCTCTAGGCACTGAATTGAAAAAACTCATCACCTCCATATATGAAATGGAATGCTCTTCATTCCCCGCTTTTTCAGGAGTGTGGGTAGTAAAGACTACGCGTTTTCTTACTTCCTCCAGGTCGTTGTTGAACTTATTCAACAAATAAAAACACAGGGGCAACGCATGGCCTTCATTCATGTGATACACTTCAGTCTCGCGTTCAAGTACATCAAGCAGTTTTGCTCCGCCAGTACCTAATAAAATGGATTGAGCAATGCGCGCAGATTCATGACTATCATAAAGGCGAGAGCAAATGGTTTGCGCTAAATGGTCATTTTCAGGAATGTCGGTACTCAAAAGAAATATCGGAGCTGTTTGAAATACTTCCGGCCTCAGTAACCAGGCCTTTACTTTTACTTCATGGTTGTGAATGGTGATCGGGAAAATAATACCCGTATCCGTCAGGAATGAATAATCCTTTTCAATGTAACTAACCTTGAGAGTACCATCCATGTTCCGCTCCTGATCGTAGTAGCCATATTTCCACAGGATACCGATTCCAATCAGATTCTGCTTTAACTCATAAGCGCTGCGCATGTGCGACCCGGCTAAAAAGCCAAGACCACCACTATAGATTTTAAGGGGCTGATCGATGGCAAACTCCATCGAAAAATAGGCTGCCGGTTTTGAGTACTTCTTGTCGATCTTGTACGAGAACAATTCTGAAGGCTTAATCATGAAAAACAGGTAGGTTAGGTTTACTCAGTGGGTTGCGAAAGTAATAAATGAGAGCAAAACAGTATTAAGAAATGTATGTTAAGGATTAAAATACCTAGTGCAAACGATTGTTTAGACCTTAAAACGTATAGATCCGCTTCACTTTTCAGTTATTTTTGCAGCCGTGAAAAGAATCATCTCAATTTTCTGGATTAGCATCTTAACTGCCTGGGCCCTTCATGCACAGTCAGCCAATGATTATTTCCAGCAAGGGCTTTCTTTCGAAAAAAACTTTGATGTTAAAGAGGCCCTGACAGCCTATGAAGCTGCCTTACTCAAAAACCCTTATCATGCTGAAGCGCTGACACATGCAAGCCGAATGCTTTCGAATGTGGCCGGCAAACTTCCGAAGTCCGAGCACTCAAAAAAGAAAGAATTGTTGAACAAAGCCCGCGACTACGCCCAAAAATCAATTCGCCTTAAGCCTGACAATCCACAGGCACGACTAGCAAATATTATTTCGCTCGGCTTGCTTTCAGAAATCGCAACGAATCCCCGCGAGAAAGTAGCGAATGCGGGATTGATTCATGATGAGGCCGTTAAAATCCTTGAAATGGACTCAGCCTTTTCCGAAGCCTATTTTGTGCTTGGAAAATGGCAATACGAACTTTCTCAGCTTAACTGGATGGAACTGATGGCCTGCAAGATTTTTTTTGGCGGATTTCCTGAGGAAATTTCTATAGAAGCCGCGCTACAATATTATAATAAAGCCATTGAATTCAATCCCAACAGTATATTATTTCTCTATGGACTGGCTTCGGCACAAAACGTATTGGGCGAAAATCAAAAGGCAATAAATGCTTTAAATCTGGCGCTGGCACTACCTATTTCAGAACCCGATGATTTACTTCGAAAAGAACGATGCGCTAACCTTTTAAAAAAGATAGTTCAATAATTAACTAATTCCATGGTGGTTACTCCGACTGTACCATTTTAGAGCAAATTTTTACGAATATTTAGTACCTTTCTTGCGGTTCAAAAAATGGCATTTGGCATCATTCTTTCTTTAAAGAATGATATACTTTCTGAAATTCATATGAAAAAAATCTTTATTGCTTTCCTGGCCCTCGGTACTGTTTCAACCTTCCTGGCACTTCAGCAGAAGCCATTCGATCTCAAGGCAAGTTCTGAGCGCGGCAAGGAGATCTATCTCCGTAATTGTATCAGTTGTCATATGGAGCAGGGTGAAGGCCTTGAAGGAATCTTTCCTCCATTAGCTAAATCCGATTATATGCTGGCGGATAAAAAGCGCGCTATTCAACAAACCTTATACGGGGTAACCGGAGAAATGACTGTGAATGGAAAATCATACAATGGTGAAATGAATGCATTTGACCTTACGGATGAACAAACGAGTGATCTGATGAACTACATTTTTAATTCGTTCGAAAACAAAGCTGGGGTGATTACACCCGCTGATGTAAAATCAGCCAGGAAAAAGTAGTCAAACAACAATCGGATGAGTGTTTCAAAAAACATAAAAAACGGAATCATTTTTATCACGCTAGTGGCTACGTTGGTAGTCGCTGGAATCATTGCCTACGATGTACTTTTTTCGAAACCTCTGATTATGGAGGGAATTATTGTAGACAAGATGTACATCCCCAGTAAAACCGCAGCCGGGCCACACGTTTTACCTTACGGGAAATATAAATCGTATGATTATACAATCACCTCGGAAAAACATGAACAATGGATTGCCTTTGTGAAGACAGCGGATGGGAATGTATTAAAAGTGAATTGCCATTCAGATCACTATGAAATAAAGCAAATAGGTGATACGCTACACTTCAAGGAATATACGGGAGAGTTGATGCACATAGACTATTTCTCGCACAACGAAGAGGACGAAGAGAGGGAACAAGGAATTTAAGAAATGCTATGAAAGATTTTAAGGCAATCGTTACAGCCTTTCAACAAGTTGATTTTAGTCAACGAAAGGCTGCTTTGGCCACTGTGGTGAAAGTTCGCGGGTCTTCTTACCGCAGCCCCGGTGCGCGTATGTTGATTACCGATGATGGCCGATGGGTAGGATCCATCAGTGGCGGTTGCCTGGAAGGAGATGCCCTGCGGAAAGCACGAACAGTAATGATGGATAAAACTCCAATGACTGTTACTTATGACACCCGGGAGGAAAGCAATCAAAACCTTGGTATTGGCTTGGGCTGTAACGGAGTGATTGATGTGCTGATAGAGCCCGTTGATCCGGCAGATAAAAAAAATCCGGTTACTCAATTTAGTTCACTTATAGATGCAAAGGAACCCCTGGCGCTTGCAACTATATTCAATAGCGCGGCCGATAATGGAAATAAATTGTTAATTACAAACTCAGATGAATTAAATAACCAATTCTCCAACTCTGAATTAGCTAATCTGGTTAAGGATGATTTGAAACAATTGTTTAGTACAAAGAAATCAGAAGCAAAGCGGTACTTGCTTGATGGTTTTGAATATGAGGTTTTTGTTGAATTGATTCAGCCATCTATATCTCTGATCATTTTTGGTGGTGGATTTGATGCGCGACCGGTTAGCGAATTAGCCAAATCGCTGGGATGGAATGTTTCAGTAACCGATGAGTGTGTGGCCCACATTGCACCTATATTTTTCCCAACTGCAGATAAACTTTCCCTTTGCCAACGTGAGTATATCGATCGTGATTTTGAAATCACACCCTATTCAGCCTGTGTGCTCATGTCGCATAATTATGAATATGACCGGGATGTTTTGAAAAAACTTCTGAAGTCAAACACCCCATATATTGGCATTTTAGGTCCGCGCAAGCGATTCGATAAAATGTTGAAAGAATTCAGTGAAGTTGGGATTACTTTAAAAGATTCAGATTTTCAGCGTATCCACTCGCCTATCGGTCTTGATATTGGCGCAGAAGCACCAGACGAAATTGCTCTCTCAATCGTTTCAGAAATTCAAAGCAAATTCAGCAATCGATCAGGTGGTTTCTTGAAATATCACTCAGGCCCTATCCATCAGCGCGATCCAAATAGCGACCAGGTATTTAAGCAAGTTTATCTTGATAACCCAATGCCTGAGAACTCCGTTAGAGTTAAGTAAAATGAAACACTTTATAATCATTCTCATTCTTATTGCGGCAGCTATAGGTAGTCATGCACAAACTGATCAGCAGGCTATTGACAATCAGGTTTGGAAACCCTTTACCAGAGCCATCACAACACAAGATGTTGCCACATTCGTCTCCGTTCATTCAAAAGATCTCATTCGTGCTGAAAGGGATCAAAAAAGAGTTTTGGATCTGAGTTCTTACCAGTCAGGTATGGAAACAGGCTGGCCCTCATGGAAAGAGTCCATCAAAAAAAGTAATGAGAAATACATCTTTGAACTCCGTTTTCTGGAAAGAATTAGCAATGGCACACTTGCCTATGAAGTTGGGTACTTTAAAAATGAAGTTATTTCAACAAGTGGAGAAAAGCATATTAGTTATGGAAAATTCCAGGTAGCGCTTCGTAAGGAAAATGGAGTCTGGAAGATTCTTGTGGATTCCGACTCGCGCGAAGGCGGCAACATTACAGATGAAATGTTTGCTGCAGCTCAACCGATTAACCAGTAAACGTGTTTTCGGGATAAACTCGTGTAGACCTCTTTCCTGAAATGACTGACAAAAATTTTAAAGGTATATCAATAATAATCTTGGCAGCAGGGTCCTCCTCCCGGCTTGGGCAATCCAAGCAATTGATTTTAGTTGATGGCAAAACACTACTGGAGAAATCGGTACTGGCAGCGCTAAATTCAGGGGCGGAACATGTAGTCGTTGTGTTGGGGGCCCAGGCTACCCTTCATAATAAAGCAATCGAAAATCTTCCTGTCAAGATAATCATCAATGAAGAATGGAAAAAAGGGATGGGCAACTCCCTAAAAGCCGGATTGAACTACGTGGTAACCAAGTATCCGGAAACAGAGGCGGTAATTGTTATGGTTTGTGACCAACCTTTTCTTACTTCTGAGCATCTGAAAAAACTTATCACATCCTTTCAGAAAAATCCTACAGAAATAGTAGCCTCCTCCTACAATCAAATAAAAGGAGTTCCTGCGCTTTTCAGTCGTTCCATGTTCAGTCAGCTTTTTCAATTAGAGGATATCCAAGGTGCCCGAAAAGTAATCCAGTTCCACAAAGGTTCCATGCAACTGGCTGAGTTTCCCAAAGGTGAAATTGATCTGGACACACCAGAAGACCTGAGTAAATTTAAGCATTAATGATAGCCTTACGATTACCTGATTGTCATTGGAACAGTTCTACGTCAGTCTAGCTACCGTTTCTCAAAAAAATTTATAAATCATTTCTAACCACCTACCTTTGGGGAGTGATAAAAGGCGCTTTGTTTCTGTTTGTATTCTTTCTCGGTTCAGTCTGCCTGGCCGATTCGTTTCTTGTTTTTGAAGAGAACGGAAGAATGGGCATTAAAGACCAGCAAGGCAAGGTGGTGGTGCCCGCTTCCTTCGAAGCCCTGGGTTGGTCGGATGGCAGTTTTTCTGTTATTGGAGATGTTACCGGGTACAGGTTAAATAATCACTGGGGCATCCTCAACTTAAAAAAAGAGTTCGTTACCAAGGCAGTCTATGAAAAGCTTGTTTATTCAAGTGGAGAATATATTGTCGCAACAAAAAAAATCAATCCGGCTCAAACAAAATCAGGGTGTCTCAATCTAAGGGGCGAAATAAAAATTTCGTTTCAATATGATGGAATAACTATCAACGGGCTTCGGGCAATCGTATTCAATTTTCAAAATGCTCAATACCGATATGGACTTACCGATTTGGAAAACCACCTCATCATTCCAGTTATTTATAAGAGTATTTATCCTCTGGGCACGTTACGCTATGCAGTAGAAAACGAAACCGGAAAAATTGCATTGTTTGGAGAAGATGGTCGGGCGATAACCGAATTTAAAATTGACAGCATCTCATCTTTCAATAGAAGCCTGGCTATTATACATCAGAACTTAAACCAAGGCTTGTTGGATAGGGATGGTAATATGGTTGTTGAACCCATTTACCAGGCCATTAAAACAAGTGAGGATAAAGTCTTTGCACTCCCCCATCATGAATGGATTCTATTGAATGAGCGAAACGAACCTCAACTTAAGATTCAGGCAGATGAACTGCTCCCTCTCTCAAATGGAAAATCAATTTATTCTTATTCACAAAAATATGGGCTTCTTGATTCTTCCCTGAGGGTACTTCTGCCAGCAAAGTATGACCAACTCTTGCCTCTTGGTGACGATCTATTTAAAGTTTCTCAAAAAGGCAAATGGGGAGTTATTGGCTTTGACAATTCTATTCTCATACCTCTAATCTATGATTCGTTGATACTTGAAGGCGCGATTGTACGCACTTATAAAAAAGCTGAAGACTGGTCCTTGACGGACATAAAACAATCTTTCAAAACACAAAAAAATTATGATTGGATAGCAAATAAGGTGAGCGACATTTATCCTGTAAAGAATTATGGCTACTGGGGCGCGGTAAATGAAGCTGGGGAAGAAACTATTCATTGCGTGTTTGATTCGCTGCTTGAAATTTCTACTAATCAGGTTGTGGTGAAATTCAAAAATCAGTTTGGTATTATCAATACGCATGAAGACTGGCTGGTTGCCCCACAATCTTTTGAATTGCAATTGGTGAACGACTCCTGTTATTTGCAAATTCAGCCTCAAAATAAATTTCTCAGGAAACTTAGCGGTGAAGTAATCTATTTTACTGACAACCGGACAGAATTGAAGAAAGATTATTGGATCGAAACGCTTCCTGACGGAACAATAAAAACCCTTGACTACCAGGGTCGACTTCTTCAGCGAATTGACCCGCCACAGCTCGACAAACTGGAAGAAGTTTTTCCTGAAAGTGAGGGTATGCGCGGAATACAACGAGATGGTAAGTTTGGATTTGTTGACTCCCGTGGACGCTTGCGAATTGCCAATCGTTATGATGGTATTGGCGAATTTCATGAGGGCTTAGCGGCTGTAAAATTGATTGGTAAATGGGGCTTTTTGAACCCCAAAGACCAAATCGTGATCAACCCCAATTTCGAATCGGTTAAAAGATTTGTTCATGGTGTTGCTATAGTTCGCAAAAATGGCAAGGCTGGGGTTATTAATAAGGATGGGAAAACCGTACTGGAGTTTCAATACGATTCTATCCTCGTTCAGCCCAACCAAAAATTACAGTTACACAAAAGTGGTTTGATTGGCTTAGCCGATCAAACAGGAAGTATAATGATAGAACCAAGATTTGATTACCTGCAAGAATTGGAGAATGGGTTTGTTATTGCAGGCCGCGATGGAAAGTTTGGGGTAATATCAGTTACGGGTCTCAGTGTTATTCCCCCTATTTATGATGCGTTATCTTATTATTCATCCCGCAATCAATACCTGGCTTTAAAAAAATCTGACTGGAAAGAAATACCTCTAAAACAATAGAGGGCCTTGCGGCCCACTATTGTTGTCTATTAATTATTCCTAATCACTTCACTGGATTATTCGGAGATTGTCCAGACTTACCTGATCCCGAAATTGACTGACGCATCTCGGTATCGGCCTGCACATTCTGCATCTTGTAATAGTCCATCACACCTAAGTTACCGTTGATAAAAGCTTGTGCTATTGCTTTTGGAATTTCAGCTTCAGCTTGAATTACATTAGCCCGGGCTTCCTGTGCTTTGGCAATCATCTCTTGTTCTAGTGCAACGGCCATAGCTCTTCTCTCTTCTGCACGTGCTTCTGCAACACGTAAGTCAGCAGCTGCCTGATCGGTTTGCAGTTTAGCGCCAATGTTTGCACCTACATCTACATCAGCAATATCAATGGAAAGAATTTCAAAAGCAGTACCCGCATCCAGGCCACGAGACAAAACGAGTTTCGAAATCTTATCCGGGTTAGCTAATACTTCTTTATGTGAATGTGCCGAACCAATCGAGGTTACAATACCTTCACCCACGCGAGCCAGGATTGTTTCTTCTCCGGCACCACCCACCAACTGAGCAAGACTGGCACGCACCGTAACGCGGGCAATGGCTATCAATTGAATACCATCTGCAGCTACAGCTGCAACTTTAGGGGTATTGATTACTTTAGGATTAACCGAAATCTGTACTGCCTCAAACACATCGCGACCCGCCAAGTTAATAGCAGTAGCTTGTTTAAAACTTAAACTAATGTTTGCTTTTTCGGCCGAGATTAAAGCTCTGATTACGTTTGGAACATCACCGCCTGCGAGGTAATGGGTTTCTAGCTCGCGAGTAGTTACTGTCAATCCTGCCTTAGTAGCAGTGATCAATGAATTAACAATTACTCCGGGTGGCACTTTACGAATGCGCATTCCTATCAGTTCTCCAATAGTTAC
Organism: Cyclobacteriaceae bacterium; assembly: GCA_035408225.1. Classification (GTDB taxonomy): domain Bacteria; phylum Bacteroidota; class Bacteroidia; order Cytophagales; family Cyclobacteriaceae; genus ELB16-189. The sequence continues at coordinate 35,470 of DAOOCD010000007.1, forward strand.
TTTAACCCCGGCAAAAATGGCTGTGATCCACAAGCCCACCGGAACAAAGTACAAGAACATGAAGAATCCGATGATGCAGATAAAGACAATAAAAATAAATGCTAAGCCTTCCATAGTATTAGTTTATAGGTTCTACGATTATTTGGTTCATTATAATTTTAATAACTCGCACCCGGCTGCCGCTGTCTAAATATTCGCCTAGTGTTTTTACTTCATACATTTTTTCACCCAATGTAGCTTTTCCAACTGGCCGCAAGGCAGAAACAGTAAGCCCTTCGGTACCTACGGTTAAGGAGTCTACTTCACCTTCATTTACTTTACTTTTAATCGATGACTTTAGAGAAAACCGACCCCAGATATTTGCCTTAAATGAATAATACAAAATTAACCCTGAGGCAACAGCTGAAACTCCAACGGTTGTCCAACCTGTTTCACTACCGAAGTAATTAAAGCTAAGTCCAACACCCAGTAAAAGAAAAATAAAACCCAATATCCCCACTAACGTGGTGCCGGGTACAAAAATGATCTCAGCAATGATCAGAAACAGACCAAAGAGAATCAAGGAAATAACGGTAATCCACTCTATCACTTCAATTTGGTTATTTTTCTATATTAAAAAATGATCAGGTCTTAAAAGTAATCAATTTTAAGGTTGATTTTTTATCGATTATATTATTAATAGGCTCGTGCAAATAATACTCTTTTTTCTGAAGGTTTCCCGGAATACACACAAACCCCACTTTCAGGTTTTGCATCCAGTGGAATACAGCGAATTGTTGCCTTGGTTTCATCTTTTATAGCAGCCTCTGTTTCAGGGGTACCATCCCAATGAGCCAAAACAAATCCTCCTTTGTCGTCCAGCACTTTCTTGAACTCCTCATAGGAGTCAACAGGAGTCATCATAGAAGTACGGAATGCGAGGGCCTTTTTGTAAATATTTTCCTGAATCTCGTCTAACAACACTGGAATCTGATCAGCCACTGTGTCAATAGACATCACCTGCTTTGTTTTGGTATCTCTGCGCGCTACTTCAACAGTTCTGTTCTCTAAATCGCGGGGACCAATGGCAATACGTACCGGAACTCCTTTTAATTCATATTCGGCAAACTTGAACCCTGGTTTGTGAGTATCCCGATTATCGAACTTAACGGAATATCCCTTTTTGCGCAAAGCATTTGCTATCAACTCTGCCTGCTCAGAAATTCTCTTAAGTTCATCCTCATTTTTAAAAATAGGAACAATCACCACATGAATTGGTGCCAACTTAGGTGGAAGCACCAAACCATCATCATCGGAATGAGCCATGATCAATGCACCTATTAATCTTGTGCTTACGCCCCATGAGGTTCCCCAGACTTTCTCCAGTTTTCCCTCTTTGTTGGTAAACTGTACATCAAAAGCATTGGCAAAGTTTTGACCCAAAAAATGTGAAGTGCCAGCCTGCAATGCTTTACCATCTTGCATCATAGCCTCAATGCAATAGGTATCGACAGCTCCCGGAAAACGTTCACCTTCTGATTTTTTTCCTTTGATAACCGGCATGGCCATGAATGTCTCAGCAAACTCAGCATATACATTCAACATTTGTTCAGTCTCTTGTATAGCCTCCTGTTGAGTGGCGTGGGCTGTATGACCTTCCTGCCAAAGGAATTCAGCGGTGCGTAAAAACAGACGAGTACGCATTTCCCAACGCACTACATTGGCCCATTGGTTTATTAACAAAGGCAAATCGCGATAGGATTGCACCCATCGTTTATACGTACTCCAGATGATTGCTTCGCTGGTTGGCCTCACGACAAGTTCTTCATCCAGTTTAGCCTCCGGATCCACCATCAATTTTCCTTTTTTGTTCGGATCAGTTTTTAACCGATAGTGAGTTACGATAGCGCATTCCTTGGCAAAGCCTTCAGCATTCTTCTCTTCAGCCTCAAACATGCTCTTGGGTACAAACAGTGGGAAATAGGCATTTACGTGCCCGGTGTCTTTAAACATTTTGTCTAATGCTTGCTGCATTTTTTCCCAGATGCTATAGCCATAAGGCTTTATCACCATGCACCCTCGCACATCAGAATTTTCGGCCAAATCGGCCTTCTTTACCAGATCAATGTACCATTGCGCATAGTCTTCGTTGCGGCTCGTTATCTCTTTTCCCATCGAATTCTGTCGTAATTATTTCGTAATTTTGAATAGTTCGCAAATATAGAAGAGGAAAAGGTGCTTAAACTCCTTCCCGCGGAAATTTTAACCGCGAAACTGGCATAACTACCAAAGGAAAAAAGATGGTTTTCGCACATTTTTAGGACTAAACTTGTTGTATGGATATACCCGGGAAAACCGGATTTACGTTAGATAGAGTGTGTTAGAATTAAACGAAACAAATATGAAATCCAGAATCACTTTCTTAAGCATCCTGTTGGTGTTGGTAGCTTTTGTTGCTTCTGCTCAGGACGTAGAGTTTGATGACATGTATTTCAGGTCAAAGGACAGAGTCATTTTAGCCGCTTCCAAGCCACTAACGGTGAGAGTACCCTCAAAAGATATGGAGGTAATTTCCACTATTAATCCGACCGATAGTTATTCTGCGCGCAATGTTAATCCAGAATATTTATCACAGTCGAAAGTAAATCCTTCATCTTCAAATGAACCGGTGTCTTACTTTGTTCCGAACTATACGCCTACAAGTGTTAACCAAAGTATCTCCAATTCAGGATATTCGAATTACGCTAACTCCAATTGCAACTGCTCTGGATTAAACAATCCATACTCCTCTTATTATGGAGGTATGTCAGGTTTTGGAAGTCCTTATAATAGTTTTTATTCACCCTACGGTTACGGTAGCCCTTACGGCTACAACAGCTTCTACGGACCTGGTTGGTCTACCAGCCTTTCCATGACAATGGGATTTGGAGCATATAACTCTTGGGGCTCGCCTTATGGGAACTACTATGGAATGAATTCATGGGGAATGGGAATGAGTTACGGGTATGGTGGTTACTATGGCGGATATAACTCAGGTTGGTATCGGCCTCCAGTGATCATTGTTGGCGGAGGTGATTCCAATGGATCCGGGGTGGTTTATGGAAAAAGATCTTCCCGCAGTAACGATTTGAATAATAACGTAACTACTGGCTACCGATCAACGGGCACGGTAGATACTCAGGGCCGTACTCGTGGATCTTCGGGTCGTATTGCCAGTAACGATAACAATGCTTCAGGCAGTTATTATCAAAGCGGCTGGCGTACAAATCCCGAAACGAATCCAAATCGTTCAAATTGGAGTAATTCGGGCCGGACTTCTGGTGATTTTAATAACAATTACGATAGAAGCAATAGCTCTTTGTTCAATAACAATAATAGTTCACGGAGCTCCAATTGGTCATCTGGTAGCAATAGTAGTTTCTCATCGGGAGGTGGCCGCAGCAGTAGCGGAGGTACCAGTGGTGGATCTTCAGGCGGAGTAAGACGAGGCAGAGACTAGGCAGTAGTTCGGTAACCAAAACAATTTTCGGGAATGAAAAACGGGGGCAAGTGGCTCATTGGGATTATCATGCTTTTACCGGGGATATTGGGAGCACAAAGTTTCACGGAAACAGCACTCCTATTCAGCCGGACAAAACCAGGGGGAAGTGCCCGGATGCAAGCAATGGGCGGTGCGCAAACCAGTCTTGGCGGTGACTATAGTTCTGCTTACTCTAACCCAGCCGGATTGGGGATGTTCAATCGCTCAGAATTTACCTTTTCACCCGGCTATAACGCTGCAACTATCCAGGCCAACTATTTAAATAACACCACTTCACAAACAGAAACCAATTTCCACATCCCTGGTTTTGGATTGGTTTTCCAATCAGATAAAGGAGGCAACAAGGGTTTTCTGAGTGGAGCCTTTGCCGTTAGTTTTAACCGGACCAATAATTTTAATCAGAGTTTTAATTACCAGGGAACAAATACTAAAAATTCTATCATTGATTATTTTATCGAAGATGCTAACGGATTAGAGCCTGATTCTTTCTTAAAGGGTGGAGATAATTTTAACTCCCCTACCGGACTTGCCTACAACAACTATTTAATTGAAGACTCAACCTTCATGAACCCAAATGCATCGCCATTAGAATATCTTTCCGTTCTCGGCACATATCCCAATAATCCAAGTGACATACGCACTGTGTTTCAACAAGAGGACGTTATAACCAACGGAGCTCAAAACCAGTGGAGTTTTTCTTATGGAGCTAATTTATCAGATAAACTATTTATTGGTGCCGGACTTGGTATAGCCTCGATAAGATATCAGGCAAAAAAGACATACACAGAATCAGATTTTTATTTTGAACTGGATCCAGGCTTCGTACCGCTGAATAATCTCGTTCTTGAGGAAGAAATTGAAATCAATGGCAGCGGTATAAACGGAACATTTGGATTAATTGCCCGGCCCATTGATATGATTCAGGTAGGAATTTCATATAGTACACCCACTCGTTACAATATAACTGATACCTACCGCGCTAGTGTTTCAACATTATGGAATGACTTTGACTACTTTGGTAATGGCGACTTATTGAGTGATGTGAACGAAGAAAGTGATGATGTTATCTCCGAATACCATTTAACAACGCCCGGCAGATTAAATATGGGCGCCTCAGTTTTTCTTGAAAAATTTGGATTCATTACTGCCGATGTTGAAATGGTAAATTATGCCGGAGCAAAGTATTCCTCAGACATTTCAGGAATATCGTTTAGTTCCGACAACGAGAAAATAAACGGGCTGTATCAAAACACATTCAATTATCGGTTGGGTGGTGAATATCGATTCAAGGGTTTCCGGGCGAGGGCGGGTTATTCATTTATGCCAGATCCCTTCAAATCGGAACAAAATGGAGTGAGCAGACAAATCACTTCATTGTCAGGCGGCTTAGGCTATCGTGGTAAAAAGTTTTATGCTGATTTCGCACTTGTGTTTACGCAAGGAAAGAACTCGTATCGTCCTTATAGCATAAATACAGTTGATAGCCCCTTGGTTACACTCGAAAACAAAACTACGTTCGGTATGATAACCCTGGGATTTCCCTTTTAAGGTTTATCGTTCAAAGCATTTATAATATCCGAAAGTTGAATGGTGTCCTCTACTAGTCGGATGTGTGCTTGTTGGTAAAATGAAATCCGTTGCGACCTTAAAAACTCAATCTGATCTTTTAATTCATCCGGATGTGTACTCCCTAATAATGGACGTTCATCCAGTTTTGTTTTGAGAATGCGCTGAGCAATTTCGCGGGCAGGCACATCTAAAAAAATGGTGCGACCATGCTGATTCATAAACTTCATATTGTCGAAAAAAACCGGAACTCCTCCCCCGGTTGCCATCACAAAATCATCGTGCCCTTCACCAAACCGATGGAGTTGTTCTGACTCTTCTTTCCTAAAGAAAGATTCCCCATATTTTTTGAAGATACCCTTGATAGTAATTCCAACAGACTTCTCAATTTCTGCATCGAGATCAACAAAGGGTAATTTCAGCTTTTCTGCCAGCTGCTTTCCAAGTGTTGACTTGCCACAGCCCGGAAGCCCTATTAAAAAGATTTTCATTTTAATAATGCCAGAATTTCATCGGCCGTTGGAGTATCATTGTGATGCCAGTTACCCAGTACGGTACCATTGCTCCACAAGGCAATACCTGGATTGGAGCGAATAATTGTCTTTAGAACAGTAGCATCTGCATAGTAATAAGGAACCGCCAACTGATGTTCATGACGGAATGTTTCCATTGCTTCTGATGCAGACGATGTAAGAACGAAGCAATCCACTTTGCCTTCCAGTTGTTTTGTCAATTCCCGGATGGCGGCAATATTATTTGATGAGGCTTTGTTCACATCAAAAATTACCAACAAAAGCTTAGCTCCTTGAAATGTGTATTGTGTCATGTCTTCCCCCTCAGGGCTACTTACAGAATAATCCGTAATCTTGGGTTTGATCTTATCCTCATTCAATACCCGTGATGAAACATATTTATAGCCCTCATCTTCCGACAGAAATTTTGTGTCGCGTACTTCCTTGCCCTCTTTTTCAAATAGATATTCGATAATCGGTTGTTCAGGAGCGATCATTTGTTGTGGTACATTATTACCAATTCGGTACGCACGAAAATCAATAAATGGTAAATGCCGGATAGCATATACTCCAAGGAAAAGACAGACCGCAACCACTCCTACTACGATGGCGTTGCCAACACGTGTTGCCAGCACTTGCTTATAACTTTTTCTATACCAAAACAGGTGTAAAACAAATACCATCAGCACTACATCTTTACTGAAAGACTCCCACGGGGTGAGCTTTATTGCATCCCCAAAACATCCACAATCTGTAACTTTATCGAAGTAGGCCGAATAGAAAGTAAGAAATGTAAAGAAAGTCATCATCAATAAAAGCAGCCAGGACGTAAGGTTCATACGCCAATAAATAAGTATAGCTGCACCCAACGCCAATTCGAGAATGATCATGATGATGTCAATCTCTAATGCCCAGGGAATGAAGTAATGAAAAAAAGCACCGAAGTCTTCGGCAAATACTTCAAAATACTCTTCCATTTTTATTTGAGTACCAATGGGGTCATTCAATTTGATAAGGCCTGAAAAAATCAAAAGACCACCAACAAAAAAACGGGAGAATTGATCAATATACTTTCTATTCATAATAGTCTACAGTCAACAGATGACTGTTCACAGTTAGTTTTTGGTGATTGATTTTCTTAATGCTTGAATTCTCATTACTAAATTATCGGTTGCACCATATATGATATTGAAGTCTGCGTCTGAAATTAATCCTCTCCGCTTTGCAATATAAAGGCAACCGATTACTTCAATACCAGACCGAATCGAAAAACCTAAAAATCTTTTAAATTCAGCATTACTTTGGCCAGTAGATCCCTCGGCTAAATTCAAAGAGACTGAATCAGCTGCTCTCTTAATTTGGGAAGTTAATATGTAAATCTCATCCTTTGGAAAAGTCTTACAGACCTCATGAACCAAACCGGTTAATTCAACTGATTCCTTCCAAACTTCCAACTTTTCAAATTTGAATGGCATCTGTTGACGGTTGTCAGTTAACTGTGGACAGTTTAATCAGGCAAAACACCGAATAATTAATCATATCCTGATAATTTGCTCTAACCCCTTCGCTTGCCAATGTTTTACCTTGATTGTCTTCAATTTGTTTCACTCTTAACAATTTCATAAGAATAATGTCGGTCATAGAACTCACGCGCATGTCGCGCCAGGCTTCGGCATAATCGTGATTTTTGTTTTGAAGCAGCTCAAATGTTTCATTAACAGCAGCATCGTAGAGTGGTTCCAGTTCAGCAAAGGTCAAATCCATTTTATCAGATTCGGCCAGTTTGAGTTGGATCATGGCAATAATACAATAGTTGATAATGCCTATAAATTCATCCCTGATAGGGTCTTCTACTTTTTGTGTCCCTTTATCCTGTATGCTTCGGATGCGTTGCGCTTTAATATAGATCTGATCCGTAATAGATGAAAGTCGCAACACACGCCAGGCAGTTCCATAATCGTGAGTCTTGCGGGCAAATAATGCTTTGCAGGAGGCAATCACCTCTTTATATTCGTGGGAAGTTTTTTCATTCATAATCGTGGTGCAAAGTAAATTATTTTCAGTCAACAAAACACTGCAGGTGCAGGGTAAGATCATTGACCTAAACTCACCTAAGGTAATGGGTATCCTGAATGTTACTCCGGATAGCTTCTACGATGGTGGCCGCTATATTGAGGGAAGCACATTTCTAAAACAGGCAGAAAAAATGATTCGCGAAGGTGCTGATTTTATTGATGTCGGGGGTTACTCTTCGCGGCCCGGAGCAGTAGATATTCCGGAGGACGAAGAACTTGCCCGTGTCATCCCTGTTATTCAGGCTATAAAAAAAGAATTTCCAACCGTCATTTTATCAATTGATACCTTTCGATCGAAGATTGCAATTGCTGCGGTGAATGAAGGCGCTGCAGTAGTCAATGATATCTCTGGTGGCCAACTTGATCCAAAGATGTTTGATGCCGTTGCCGCACTTCAGGTTCCTTACATAGCCATGCATATGCGAGGCACACCTCAAACCATGAATCAACTCACTCAGTATGAAAACCTGGTGAAAGAAATGCTTGACTATTTTCATCATAAAATTCATACACTGATTGCTGCCGGTGTAAAAGATGTGATCATAGATCCTGGCTTTGGCTTCGCAAAAACAGTTGCCCAAAATTTTGAATTACTCAAGAACCTAAATCAACTTCATATTCTTGAACGGCCCTTACTGGTAGGCCTTTCGCGCAAATCGATGATCTGGCGAACCTTGGAAATAACTCCTGAAGATTCGTTAAACGGAAGTTCTGTACTTAATTCGATTGCCCTTCTAAAAGGCGCTTCCATTTTGCGGGTTCATGATGTAAAAGAAGCTCGGGAGGTGATCACCCTCATGAGTAAGTTATAATTCAAATAGACAAACAGTTTCACTACCTTTGTTTAGATGATTCTTGCCTATAAAATAGGGTTTCTGGAAGTGGGTTGGGTTGATCTTATCGACATTAGTCTGGTGGCTATTTTACTCTACCAGGTCTATAAGCTCATTCGCGGAAGCCTCGCAGTAAATATCTTCCTCGGCATACTTGCGCTTTACTTAGTTTATCTCATCGTGCGGGCTGCTCAAATGGAATTACTCGCAACTATTCTGGGCCAGTTTATGGGTGTGGGTGTGTTAGCAATGATCATTCTCTTTCAACCTGAGATCAGAAAGTTTCTTTTGCTGATTGGCCGAACTACTGAAATCAACCGCGATAGTATTTTTAAAACCATTACAAACTGGGGCGCTGAACATCATGACGATTTTGATGTGCATGAATTAATTGAAGCAATCAAAACATTAAAAGCTTCACGAACCGGAGCATTGATTGTGTTCTCCCGCGATATAGAATTAAAATTCTATGCCGAAACGGGTGACCCCCTCGATGCCAAAGTAAGTAAACGCTTGTTGCTATCTATTTTTAATAAAAACAGTCCTCTGCATGATGGCGCCATTATAATCTATAAGGGACGTATCAAAGCAGCGCGCTGCGTGTTGCCGGTAAGTGAAAATGATAACCTGCCTTCTTATTTTGGATTACGCCATCGGTCTGCCATGGGCATGAGTGAGGTCACCGACACATTAGTGGTTGCAATCTCGGAAGAAACCGGGCGACTCATTTTAGCACGCAACGGAAAATATCTTCGCACTCTTAAGTTGAAACAGGTGGAACAACGAATCCTGGAGTACCTCCACAAGGAAGAACCTAAAAACTGGGACGAAATGCCTATCGAGAGTGAACCGCTGGAACCACAGGAAGCAAAGGCTCAGTAACTTTCTCTGACCGTAATTAAATCATGATGAGATTTCTCCTAGTATCAGTTCTATTTTCGCTCTCGTTCGTTTCGAATGGTCAATCTCTTGAGACGATTATTCAAAAAGGGCATGAACTTGCTGTGATTTCTGTTGCTATAAGTCCGGATAGTAATTATGTAGCTACAGGCAGCCGCGATAAGTCAGCCAAATTGTGGGAACTATCAACCGGTCGGGAAGTGAGAAGTTTTCTGGGCCATCAATTCTCCGTAAACAGTCTCGATTTTAGCAATGATGGAAAATACCTGATCACCGGAAACGGGGATCAAACCGCCAAAGTGTGGGAGGTGGCCACTGGTAAAGAAGTACTTTCGGTTAAACCTGATAAAGAACGATTGACCGATGTAGTGTTTGATCCGAAAGGGAAATATTTTATAACCGTTGGCTTTGGCCGATTAGCCGTTGTGTGGGAGTTTCCTTCTAAAAAAAAATTACATGAATTTCCAGCTGATGGTTATTCCGGCTCCTCGGGGGGAATCAATTTAGCCATTAGCCCCAATGGAGAGTGGCTTGCAATTGGAGAAGATAACAGTGTGGCTAATGTGTATAAAACAGCCGACTGGAAAAAAACATACACCTTCAATTTTTCTGAATACTCCAGTTGTGGCGGATGTTTTACCGATGTTGATTTTTCGCCTGACAGTCGCTACCTGTTAAAAACAACTAACCGCGGTGAAGTAGCTAAGTATGATTTAAAAAATGGACA
>DAOOCD010000008.1:0-42907 GCA_035408225.1 Cyclobacteriaceae bacterium
TGAATTTCATCCCAACCTTCTCCAAAAGTCTTATTGATTTCTGGTTGTAGGGAACAGTAATCGCACAAAGCGTTTGCAAGTTTAAGGTGTCTTTCGCGAATACCACCGTGGCTTTAGCTGCTTCAAAGCCATAGCCCTTTCCGATAAATTCCGGTAAAAAGGCAAACCCTAGGTCTGGATGATCCAACGTTTCGCGCTTCAGAATGCCACACATTCCTATTGGAGTATTAGTGGCTTTTGTTTCCGCCAGCCACAAACCGAACCCGTTGTCGTGATAACTTTTTATCGGGCCATTCTCAAGATATGTTTTGGCCTGATCAATTGTCTTTATGTTCCGATCGCCAATAAATTTTAACCATCCCGGACTGTTGACAAGCTCTACTATGAAGGGCGCATCTGATAACGTTAATTCCCGGAGTCGTAAACGTTCCGTTTGCAGAATGTGCTTTATGCTAATGTCAATCATGCTTAATAGTAAAATCAATAGTATTCTATTTCTGAAATAGCCAGTTGTTTAGTCTCATGCTTAAAAGTTACCCGAATGCGAGATGCAGATACTTTTTCGAAAGCCACGGTGTTTACTGTATTGCCAACCGGATTGCCTGAACTTGATTCATCAACTTTTACCGGAAGCCATTCGCCTTCGTTTTGATATTCAATAGTTAGGTTGTCGGGAATGCCGAAATTTTTATCATCCGTAAAGAGATAATACTTTAAACTTGAAATGTCACGAGGTTGACCAAAATCAAGTGCATACCAGTCAGTTTTTGAAGTTGACCCAACAGTTGCCCAGCGGTTTCTGATTTCAGGGAAATACCAGATTCGTCCATCAAGAGCCTGGTAAAGTGAGTCGGGCACTGAGTTAACCGAAGCCGAGGGCACCGGGAAATCTTTGCGCCTGATATTTAAAGCATAGTTAACAGGCTGCTTTGATTTGCTTCGTAAAAGAGGCGGGCCAACCACCACCTGATACTTTCCGTCCTTTTGTAATAAGGATTTCTTAACGCCATCTACATATACAGTGACTCCTTTACCTGCATTGTATTTGCTGCCATCTTTATCATAGATCACAGTTACTTTGTGACCGTGATAAAGAACTTCATCCAATCGGAAATAGGTAATTGAATTATCGATCAGTGGATTAATAGTAAGCGTATCGCCTTCGGAAGGACGGATACCGCAAAGACCGCTGATGATGAGATTATTGAAGGAAGAATGGAGGTAATGATTGCTCCAATAGAAGTAGACAATGGGGCCGCCCTTATTGGGATCGTAGTTTTCAACAAGATTTATTTTTCCATCGGGCAGATAATGCTCTTTGGTGAATTGTCGCAGGGTACTCACGTAATCAGAGGCGGTGACTACATCCTGATCGTAATTATTAAGCAGGTTAGCCATGGCTGTAATTGCCTGACTCGATTGGTAGGGCCAGGTGGGGCCGTTCCATTGGCTTCCGGGTTTGCCATCGTTAAAGGTGTATTGTTTAAAATAATATTCATAGGAAGGTTCGTTGGTGCGAAGTCCATATTTACCTCGCAGTTGAGTAGTATCCAACAGGTGCTTCCACGCCACATTATACTTTGGTGAGTTTGTAGGCAGGTTGAAATACCAGGGGGCAAACCCGGCTAATTCGCGACCGCGGATAAAATCCCAATAGTGTACATATTCATTGTCCACTTTATAACGATCAATAAAATGCTCCATGCTATCATTCCATAACGACTGTTCAACATTGGCTTTTAGGGCATTCGCTCTTTGCAGAAAATCGTTGCTTACTCCTATATCACCTTTCATGGCAGCTATACGCGAAATGGCAAGTGCATTTCCAAACATGTAACTGTTAATCGTTGGCCGGAACGCTTCGCCACCGGCAAAACCATCTTTACCACCCGAAGCATCAATGGAAGCTATCGTGTACTCGGTAGCATCGGGCATGGCGGGTATGTAATAGAGTTTCTTGTCGGCATCCCAATGATCGGACCAGCCATTATACTTATGGATCATGCTATCCAGTTGCCCGATGATAAAAACCGAATTGGCATTTACGAGATAGCGTGCATACGATGCATCGGCAATACTTTCACTGTATTGCAGGTTGTTGCCACCATGCTGATACAGATTATTGATATATCCATCTACGTAGATATTGTTCGTAAGCCACCGGCCTTCATAAATGTGATGCATGGATGCTGCATTGATAGTACAATAAGGCGCGCGATCCCAATCCATGTGAGTGATGAATTCAGTGATCACAAATTCGTTTTGCCCCACGTTGCGAATGTGGGCTTTGTAAAGTTTCCACCGATAGTAATACACTTGTTCAATTTCCTGATCCGAACATTCAAAAAAAGGAATGTTATCCAAATACCAGGAAGCATCTGCTCCATAATACTTAGTTGCTAATGCGGCATGGTCAAGTATCGGATACTTGTCTTCGCGATTGCAACCCAGTAAGAAAAAGAGCAGAATAGGTAGTAAACGAATTAATTTCATAGCGTGAGAGTGGGGAGGTGTAATTGAGTGAACCAAACTACGAATTTACAGCACACCTATCAAGGTATTACCCCAGGATGCTTTCCTGAAATTCCTTCCAGCGTACAGTATCAGGATCAAAATACTGAGTAGCCTCTTTTCCGATAAAGAGTTTATAATTCATTTTATCTTTTCCTGCTACCAGGTAGCCGGGATAATAAAACGTATATCCTGAACCCTTTAGAAAATCAACGGTAAGCAACATCAGGTATTTACCGAGGCTGTAATCCTTATAGCGTGGATCAAAGAAATGAAGAATGGAGGCTGCCGAAGTAGCTCCAACATCAAAATAGCCGCCCGCAATCAGTGTTTGTTGATCATAGACAGAAATGCATTTTGATTTATAGAGATTTTTTCCGGTATCCTCTTCCCCAAAAAGCGAATGATGAATGCTATAGGCGCCATCAAAGTCAATAGATTCGCGGTAAGTAGCGTAAAGCTCTTCATGATCGGCCCGGATGGTGCTTAAATCTTCAATTGAATAACGAAACGCTTTAGTGCGATTCCTGATTCGTTTGTGTGTAGGGCGATTTTTAATTTCCGCAAGCGGATAACGCAACCAATGAACCCGATACGATTCTTCCAGATGCAGATGCGAACTGGTAAAAATGGTTTGGTGCATGCGGTACCAGCCATGAGCCAATAAAAAATCTAATTCTGTATCGCTAATCGCATCAGGACTGAGACTATGATAATAAGGTATCAAGAAGCCGAGGACTGTTTGTTGCTGATCCGGTGTGAAATTACGATGATAACCGGAATGAGCAATTCAGGAATCACATAGCGAAGCCACGAGGCATGCGGCTCGGGTATACCCACAATGCTCATGGAAACCAGGCGACCCACACCTCCTAAAAAAACGGCCAATGCCAATAAATAAATTAGTGTGCCTTGCTGGCGAATGGTGATGCCGGCCCACAGCCCGATCACCCCACAACTAAAATAAACTCCGGCCATAAAGCGATGAATGTTATCCAGCCGGGGAGTGGTTTCGGGTTCACCCAAATATAGTTGCAGTGCTCCGCCCGACATAGCGATGAAAGCCACAACGAAAAGACAGACCTGAACTACTCGTTGACTTGGTAGTAAGCGTGGAGTTGTTGTTTGGGGCATGCGAGGAGTTTGATTTTATAAAGGTAAACGATTCTTTCTTAGCTCTTTCTTAGCGGAGTCTTCGCGTTACAATTTTAGAATGTATACGACTCATAGACTTGTTTTTCAATCGCGGAGCCCGAAGACTCCGTGTGGAAGGATTAATTCAATACTTGTGGGTTTAGCTTAATAAAATCTTCTGCCCTATTTATGTAATCTTGAAACTGTTCATTTGAGACTTTAGAGTCCACCTATAACCTTCTTCTTTATTTCCACTTAAAAATAGATTTTGCCCCAACCAAAACTGCGAATCCGAGTTTCCTTGTTCAGCAGATTTCAAAAACAATTCATTAGCTTTTTCTTCGTCTTTAGGTAATCCACCAAAACCATTTTGATATAAATAGCCTAAACCATTTTGCCCAATTGGATTTCCAAGATTTGCAGATCTTTCAAACCAAATTTTAGCGTTATCTGTATCTGATTCCGATAAGTAAATTATACCTAAATATGCTTGACAAATAATATCTCCATTTTCAGAAGCTGAAATACACTCGACTTTTGCTTCCGTAAAATCCCCGGCCTTAAATTTTGTTTTGCACTTCTCGCTACTTAGTTGCCCGAATGCTAAGTCACTTACAGTTAAAAATATTAAGATAACTAATTTTTTCACCAGCTATTTATCTAATTTAGACACATATAATCGAACCCGCAATTGCATTTAGCTTTTTGTTACTATCAGTGTACTTTTTTCAATCACGGAGTCCGAAGCGAGAAATCGCGTGGAAAGAGTTGCCTTTTTTTGGCTTCAAAAGTCTCTATTTTCACTATACAATTTTAAAAAGACATCATAATGAAAAATCTGCGCCCTAAGATGATAAAATCACTCTATCGAATTAGTGTTCTTCTGATTATTACGGCAATAACAACTATTTTCAAGTCACCAACTGAATTGGAATGGTATTACATGTTGATTATAGTCTTCGCTTCTATGAACATAGGTGGCATGTTATATAAATTACGGGAAGGAATTTCCTCTTACAATGTCCATTATTTATCTAGTGGAAGTGATCATTACTCCTTCATTATTGCATTCCAATTAGGATTTTCACCTTTTTACTATCTTATGGGTAGCTACGATGGTGAAAATCAATATGACAAAGATCAACTAAGTACAATCATCTATGAGAATAGCACGAGAAAGTTATTTCTTCCATTGATTAAAGGGCGTAGCGACCAGATTGAGGTTGATTACGTCATTCTCGGCAAGCCAATAAGAATTCATTTTCGATTTGCCACAAATGAAGAAGCATCGTTATATAATATTGACCCACGAGGATAGAAAAGCATCTTGCCAGCGGAAGTTCATTTTACGGTGGTTAATAATGATTGATTAACTTTTGTTTTAGGTTGCTACTCGTATTTAATGAGAAATTATTGGAGCCAATAGATGCACTCCGTGAGGACCTAGGGCAACCAGTGGGGTAACGGGTGCGCTGAAATAGCGTTTATTAATCCGGAATCGAAATAAAATCAGATTCCTGCCGGGACTACGAAGAACACGGACCCAGGCGCGGAATCCTTCTAGAATGACTATGTTCAATCCCCCTAGTAGCTGGTAAAATATAGTTTCTTCTATTGTCTCACAAACTTAAGATAGACATTAAAGAAGCGAATGTTACACTTTTTAAAAAATGCAATTCTATGTAATGATCTAACCTTACCCCCATTTCTTCTGAAATAAATGCGATTATTTTTAATTGCCACTACCCTTATTAAGCCACCATTTTTGGTATTTACTGGGTATATATATTGGGCACCAGTTTGTATCACCATATTCACTAAACCAACTATTTTTTTCAAAAATCCCTAAATCACTAAAATATTATATTGATTAAAGTGGTGTTAACGACTATTGATTACAATACTCTAACCAATTTAATTTTTCATGTTTATAGCTGATATCATAAAGAATGTTACCTCTCAATTCACTTACCTTCTCGAAATCATTGCAAGCCTTTTGCCTTTTACCTAATCTCTTTATAAAGTAACTTAACCTGTAACCATTTTCAAAAAATCCGGTAATCCTTGCAACGCCCGGGTAAGTAACCGGTCTTTACCGGGCGTTTATAACTCTACTCATTATGCTTAAACATAACCTGCTTCTCATCTATCGCAATTTTTTGCGGGCCAAAGGCTTTTTTCTGATCAATCTTGTCGGGTTAACAACCGGGCTTGTCTGCACGCTGCTCATTTATTTATGGGTGCGCGATGAGGTTAACATGGATAAATTTCATGCAAAAGACAGCCGCCTCTTTCAGGTAATGGAGTTTCAGAACTATGCCGATGAGATCATGACCACCACCTCTACGCCCGGCATTTTGGCGGAGACACTCAAAGAAGAAGTTCCCGAAGTAGAGTATGCGGCCACCACTACCTGGATAAGCAAGTTTACGCTTTCCGTTAAAGAGAATAATGTAAAGGCAGATGGGTTTTATGTGGGTGAAGACTTCTTCAATATTTTTTCCTATCCCCTCATTGAGGGCAATCCTGATATGGTGCTCAAAGACAAAACCGCTATTGTGATCTCGCGCGAGCTGGCTAAAAAATTATTCAACACCGATGAAAACGTGATTGGGAAAACGGTTGAGTGGCAACATAAAAAATCCTACCAGGTTACGGGTTTGTTTGATAAAGTAACCTCTTCCAGCTATCAGTTTGATTTTGTGCTGTCGTTTGAAGATTTCAAGGATACCAATGAATGGGTAACGAGTTGGGGAAACAATGGACCGCCTTCGTTTTTAATTCTGCGCGAAGGCAGTGATGCCGCTGCCGTGAGTGACAAGATCAAAGATTTTGTTAAGAAAAAGAATACCGAGGGCGAATCGAACGTGACCTTGTTTTTAAAACCCTATTCTGAGCGCTATCTCTACGGCCGTTACGAAAACGGTAAGCAGTCGGGCGGACGAATTGAGTATGTGCGGTTGTTCTCCATCATTGCTGTTTTCATTCTGGTTATTGCTTGCATTAATTTCATGAATCTCTCCACGGCCCGGGCTTCGCGCAGGGCCAAGGAAGTAGGTATAAAGAAATCAATCGGTGCCCAGCGGCAGTCACTTATCTTCCAGTACATCAGCGAATCGATGGTTACATCCTTGTTGTCCTTGCTGGTGGCGATTGCTGTGGTGTGGATGTTTTTGCCTGCTTTTAATATCATTACGGATAAGAAAATTGTACTCACATTAAACGACCCGCAGCTACTTGCCATGTTACTGGGCGTTACGGTTTTTACGGGTCTCCTTGCGGGTAGTTATCCGGCCCTTTTTCTTTCGGGCTTCAAACCTGCAGCCGTGCTGAAGGGCGAACTTAAGGGTTCGTGGGGCGAGTTGTGGGCGCGCAAAGGATTGGTTGTATTTCAGTTTGCGCTTTCCGTGATTCTTATTGTGTCGGTGCTGGTGATTTATAAGCAGATTGAATTTGTACAGTCTAGAAATCTGGGCTATAAAAAGGATAACCTCATCAGCATTCCCATTGAAGGCAAAGTGGAATCCTCTCTGGAAACCTTTCTTACGGAAGTAAAGCGAATACCCGGAGTAAGCAGTGCTTCAAGTATGGGCCACGATTTAATCGGGCGCAATAACAACACCAGCGGGCTGGAGTGGGATGGAAAAAATCCGGAAGATGAAATTCTGTTTGAAAACGTTAGGGTAAACTATGATATGCTCGAAACCCTGGGCGTTGAAATGGCTGAAGGCCGAACCTTTTCGCGCGAGCATAGCACCGATACATCAAAAATTATTTTCAATGAAGCCGCCATCCGGGTAATGAACATGGAAGACCCCGTTGGTAAAGTGATCAAACTTTGGGATCAGTATGACCTGGAGATTATAGGAGTGGTAAAGGATTTTAATTTTCAATCGCTGCACGATGTGGTAAACCCGCTGTTCTTTATGTTGGACCAGCGCAATACCTGGAACGTGATGATCCGGCTTGAAGGCGGCAAGGAAAAAGAAACCTTGAAAGCGCTAACTGATTTTTACAAAGAGTATAATCCGGGGTTTTCGTTCGAGTACACATTTCAGGATCAGGAATATGCTAAACAATATGCAGCCGAACAGCGGGTGGCAACACTCTCGGGTTATTTTGCTGCGTTTGCAATTCTGATCTCCTGCCTCGGACTTTTCGGATTAGCAACGTTTACAGCCGAACGCAGATTAAAGGAAATCGGAATCCGCAAGGCATTGGGTTCTTCTTCGACCAATATTGTGATGTTGCTCTCAGGCGATTTTACCCGCATGGTATTGCTTTCAATTTTAATTGGCTTACCGGTTAGTTATTGGTTGCTCAACGGCTGGTTGGAGCGCTTTGCCTTTCACATCGATCTTGAGATCTGGTATTTCGCTGCAGCCGGATTAATTGCCCTCTTGATTGCGTGGTTAACGGTGGCTTCGCAGGCAATTAAAGCTGCTATGATAAATCCGGTGAAGTGTTTGAGGTCTGAGTAGATAGCCTGTCAGTTAGATACCGATAGCTATCAGTACAAAAACGGATTTGAGCAATCAAAGTAGCCTTCGACCTCAATTCATCGGGGAGGCTGACAATTTTTGCCTGTGGTCGGTGTTTATCCCAATAGTCGTTAACAAAAGAATGAACAGACAAATATTGATAATATAAACGTCCATGAAAAAGGAAAGCTATACATCCCTAAAGGGATTTAGTGCTTATTTCAGATGGTTACTACCAACATATCGTCCCCTAACGGGACTCGTCTTGGATATTTTGTATTTGCAATTGAAGTCCGGTAGGGACGATATATTGGAAGTAGAAAGTCACATAAAATGAATTTAAGTCCTGTAAGGACGACATATAGGCTTAGTCATAGAAGGCAACCTCCAGTCTGACAATTTTTTCAAATTGATTTGTACAAGATCAATTCAAAGGAAAGAGCGTTGAGTCAATTCCCGGAATAACACTTATCGCATTTTTGAAATAGATTTTTTTCAACACTGAATCGGGCAATTCAAGGCCATACATTTTCCAGTGTGCATGGCGCTTGCGGTAGTAATCGAAATATTCGTCACCCGTTTCAAGCACACGGAAATAGGTGTAATACTCTTCCATCTTGTAGGTATCTTTTCCAAACATTACCCGGTCCTGGTATTTTATCAGAAAGGCTCGTGCAAATTTTGGTTGCCGGCCCAGTTCAGCTAGCACGGCTCCCAGTTCTGTGTATACATTGGGCATCTCATCGAAGAGTTTCCCCAATCGTTCGAGATCATTGCCAAACCAACCTAAGTGAGCGTTAATAAATTTTGTGTTGGGATGTTTTCTGAAAACATGATGTTGTTCACTCATTACCTGTTCAAAGCCTGGCACTTTCTTTGGGTCACGATAGCGACTGGGTTCTTGTTTTAGTTCGAGCCAGCGTTCGTTGTGTTTATCTTTTGGATTCCAGAAAGAGTTCGGCTCACCGGAATGAATAAGAACGGGAATCCCCAACTCACCACATTTAGCCCAGATAGGATCAAGCCTGGGATCGTCAATGGCAATTCTTTTTCCATCGTTATCTTTATCGGTCAGGCCAAGGCCTTTATATACCTTTAAGCCGCGCACACCTTGCTTCACGGCTTCTTCCATCATGGCCAGGGTTTCATTGGGCCAGCCCTCATCATCGAGATTTTCGAAATTGATATTCAAAAAAAGAATGAACCGGTTGGGATACTTTTTATTCACGTTGTCCAATGACCACTCGAGGTATTTCCCGCGAAAGCCGCTGAGATTTACCATCACACCCATGTTGAGAGAATCCATTTCCTTTATCAACTTCTCAAGATCCTGAACCGGCATAGTCCATTGGTGATTGTGCACATCGATGAATGGAAATTTTGCATGCGTTAATTCGTGTTTGGGAACCACCAGGGTTGAGATAGGCTCATACTCCTCTACGTCCATTACGTTAAGCCTGTATTGTATACGTCCGATTATCCAATAGGCAATTCCTAATGATAGCAATATAACCGGAATGATAATTCGCTTATTTTTCAGCAGATTTTTCATGAGCATATAAGAGAGACTAACTCAAAAGTCAAATAAAATTGAAATGTCATTCCGGCCCTGAGCCGGAATCCCGTTAAGTATACACGCAACTGGATCGTCCCGATGAATCGGGGCGATGACCGACTGACTTTTGAGATAGTCTCTTAATAAAATTATTGAAGAGCTATGGGCACACGCACAATGACTTTATCCCACATTATATTCATTAAAATGTTCGTTGTGTCGGTTGCAAAGTCAATCGTGAGCCGCTCTGTTTCAACGGGAACCAGTGTAACGGGAACTTCAATTGTTACTACATCCAGATCATGGTTGGGTTCAGCGGCACCAAAGTAAACTCCTGCTTCACTGTTCAACACAACTTGCCATGTTTGCAAATTAGGCACAACGTACATCCGATAGGTACCGGCATTTACAGCCTTACCTCCAAACGTCACATTTTGGCTGAATGTGATTTCGGTAGCAGCGTTCGCACCTAGTCTCCAGTACTTTCCATAAGGCTGAAGCGCTTTGTCTTTTTCTTCTCCAAAAATCAATCGGCCTCTTTTTGATGGTCTTCCATATTCTACTTTCATTTCCAGTCCCTGGGCATTGAATGTAGCTGTGCCCCGTGGACTTAATTTGCTGCTTTTGTTAACGGAATATGCCAGATACGCCACAAGAGCGACAACAATAACTAGTACTGAAATTAATATTTTCTTTTTCATATCAGGGTTTGATTAGGTAAGGCAACTAAAATGAGCGGGTGAAGATAGTTTATTTTTATTGATGATTGATACTGCAATAACAGAAGAGACGAAAGCAAGGATAAATAATTGTATGGAGATTAATTTACTTTAAAAAATCGCCATCAACAATCAGCAATTTAACTCCTTCCTGCGAGATAGATCGATGCGAACTGGCGTTGTCAGATACTACGTAACTCATACCCCTTGTTAATTCAAATTTTTCTCCGCTTTCAAGTTCGCTAACAAAGCTGCCATCCAGGCAATGGACGATATGCCCCTTCTTGCACCAATGATCAGCCAGGTATCCTTTCGAGTATTCGACAATCCGGATTCTAAGCCCGCCTAATTGAATGGTCTGCCAGAAAGAAGTTCCGGTTTCACCTTTGTTCTCGGTCCTTTCTATCAGCGACCAATCGATGGTTTGAAATTCTATTGGATTCATGGTGTTTTGATTATGGGGAAATGCCTATCCGTACGCAAGTACGTTGATTGATATATCTTGCCGGAGCAATTGATAAAAATTTGGCAAATAAAAAATGCCACTTCGGTATACCTGGTATCCCGTGTTACGTTTAAAGAGCCAAAAGTACTGCAGGCTATATAAATTTGGTTTTTACGCGGGGGTGGAGACAGTACTAATTGTCATACTAAAAAAAGTATATGAGAACATCCTCTACTCAACAGCGTATCGAAATCATAGACGTACTGCGCGGCTTCACTCTGCTTGGAATTATCATGGTCCATTTTTCTGAGCAATACTATGCCGGGGCCCATCCCGAAAGCCACATGAATTTCGATATAAAGTTTCTGGGCGATCAAATCATGCAGGGATTTATCGGCATTTTTATTTCGGGCAAGTTCTTTATGATCTTCTCTTTTCTTTTTGGACTCAGTTTTTTTCTTCAGTTAAATAAGAGTGAAGCTAACCTAAAGTTCTTCGGTCGCTTCTTCTGGCGTCTGGTTATTCTCTGCGCCATTGGCTTTGTTCATCACCTCCATTATCGGGGCGACATACTTACGATCTATGCTATGTTGGGGGTGGGACTTTTGATTTGTTACAAGCTTCCGGATAAGTGGTTATTAATCGTGGCACTGGTTCTCACCATCAACCTGCCTTCTGTTATTGTGCGCGGCATCCAGACAGTAACACAGCCTGAACTGGAAATTGAAAAAGTGTTTGGAGGCAACAATGATGACAATGAAAAATACTTTACTACCGTGAAGGAAGGAAGTTACCTCGAACTGCTAAAGGCTAATTTTAAGGAATTCGAATTCAAGTATCGCTTTCAGGTTGTTTCGGGTCGCATTTATATCACCATGGGTTTATTCCTGTTAGGATTATACGCAGGCCGTAAACGGATATTTGAAAACTGGATGGAAAATCTTCCCCAGTTTAAGAAGTATTTGAAGCGTTCACTGTGGATCATTTTAGGGTTAATTCTTTTCTCAGCAGCATTTTTTGGTGGTGCCGAAGCAGCAAAAATAAAATTACCCGAACTAGTGCTATGGATGGTGGGAGGTTTAGTGTACGATATACTCAACCTCGCCCTGGCTGTGATTTATGTGGCTGGCATTGTATTATTATTTAACAAGGAGAAATGGTATCGAAGACTGATGAACTTCTATGCGGTTGGCCGCATGGGGTTAACAACTTACCTTATGCAAACATTTTTTGGGGTATTGCTATTCTTCAGCATTGGATTCGGCTTGCTGGGCGAAATTGGAGTTTTAGCTTCTGTGGGAATTGGGATCTTGATTTTTATTGGCCAGATCTATTTCAGCAAGTGGTGGCTTTCCCGTTTCCGCTATGGACCTGTAGAATGGTTGTGGCGCAGCGCCACCTATTTGAAAGTGCAGGAGTTTAAGAATCCGTAATTCTCTATTCTTTATCCGTTGATAATTAATCTGTAGCCCGGAGTTGGATTAGTCAGTCTATAGATTCCAGTACAAACTGTTAAATAAACCTCGTAAATTGAACTCTGTTTAATACGTTAGAACAACTGAGTTGTATGAAGGAATTCTTTTTAAAATGGTACAGCTACAACGCCTGGGCAAATCGCAGGGTTATCGGCTGTTTGGAGCGACAAGCGATAACAGATGAAAAAATACTTTCTTTAATGGGCCACCTGGTGAGTGCCAACTTCATTTGGCTTAACCGCATTAAGGATTTGCCCAAGAGTAAGTATGAACTCTGGGGTAAGTATGACGTGCCTGCTTTAAAGCGGATGGTGGAGGAAGCCGATGAACAATGGATGAATTTTATTAGCGGACACGAAAAGTTTGATTGGGTATTGAAATACCGAAATTACGTAGGCGATTATTTTGAAAATAATGTGCAACAAATTATGATTCATCTTGTTAATCATGGGTCGTATCACCGTGGGCAGGTAGCGATGTTACTTCGTCAAAAGGGATTCGAGCCTATAAACACTGATTTTATTACGTACGACCGGGTAATATCCGGACAATTAAAAGATTGAATTAACCAACCAAACTCAAATTATGAAAGCAATTAAATTATTACTCCTGTTTGTCATCACAAGCGTTCCCGCGATGGCTCAGATAGCCACACTGGATGATGGCATTACGATCTGCCACACAAGTCCAACTGAAAAATTTGCACTCTTTGTTCAGGACGACAATTTCAATATGTCGCACCCGGATCCACTTCCTTATGTTCACCAAAGTGAAATAGGAAAAATGGTGACTTTTAAAACTGCCGATGGGAAAGATGGCATTGGCTATGTGTTGATGGCCGCCAAGAAAACCAACAACTGGATTTTTGTATTTCAGGAATGGTGGGGACTAAACGACCATATCAAGCGTGAATCTGAAAAGCTATACAATGATCTGGGCAACGTAAATGTGCTCGCCATTGATATGTATGATGGTAAACTGGCAACAACTCGCGAAGATGCCGGAAAATACATGGGCGAGTTTAAACAAGATCGTGGAAATGCCATTGTAAAAGGGGCAATAACATTTGCCGGTAAGAATGCAAAGATTGGAACCATTGGCTGGTGTTTTGGTGGAGGTCAATCCATGCAAGCTTCTTTAATTGCGGGTAAACAAGCTGCTGCGTGTGTAATTTATTACGGCATGCCCGAAACGGATGTTAATCGTTTGAAAAATCTGAACACCGATGTGCTGAACATCTGGCCAACCCAGGATCAGTGGATCAATAAGGAAGTAACCGATAAGTTTGAAGCTAATATGAAAGAGGCTGGAAAGAAACTTACCACGAAAGCCTACGATGCAGATCATGCGTTCGCTAATCCGAGCAATCCGAAATTCAATCCTGAGTTTACAGCCGATGCTTACAAGAGCACGCTGGAATTCTTTAAAGCAAGACTTAAGTAATTGATAGTGGACAATGGATAATTGACAATGGGAGGAACAATTGTCAATTATCCATTTTTAATTGTTCATTAATATTGTTCAAGCATATAGCGCATCACATCTGTGGTGGTAACGATTCCAACCAGTTTAGATTCATCTTCTGGGTCGACCACAGGCAACGCATGAAACTCTTCAACGGCTAAAATCTCAGCTACATTACGGATACTGTCATCAGCCTTTACCACCCTCGGTTTATGCGACATCACCTGACTGATCGTGAGCATTTCCAGCACGGCTTCATCGGCATCTTCTTCTCCGGCAAACAAGCCACTAAAGGTTAACCGGTTTAAGTCGGTTTTGCTGATGATCCCCACAAGTTGTTTCTTATGCACCACAGGTACGTGACGAACGCTGTACTTCCGGATTACTTCATATGCATCCGTCAGTTTATCTTCAATATGCACAACATGAATATTCTTAGTCATGATTGTGCTGACAGGCTCTTTCTTTTTCATAGCCTAAAATTTATTAGTTCTGAGTTCCCTTCCTTTTACTTAAAGGTACTTCAGTAATAACCTCAGACTATGAGCAAGATCAATACAAAGAATGATTTATGTCACTCCCACACAACTACACCGGGCTGGGTATGGTACCAGGTTGGGTATTTGGGTAAATGGATCTTTTCAACCTCGTTGCGTTTCACCTTTAACGTAGGGGTAATCAAACCGTTTTCCACGGTCCAGTCGCCTTTCATTACAACCACCTTCTCTAGTTTTTCATACGATTCAAGTGCAGGATTAACTTCTCGCAACGATGCTGACAAACTTGCTATAAGTTCATCTTTTGCTTTGGCTTTGCCCGAAGCAGACAATACAACTAATGCAATAGGTTGTGGAATACCCATGCCCACGACACACGCTTGTTCAATATCCTGATTTGCCAATAACAGCATTTCGATAGGAGCCGGAGACACGTATTTTCCCTTGTCCGTTTTAAATTGATCTTTTACGCGGCCCACAATGGAGAGAAATCCATCTTTGTCATACTCAGCTTTATCCCCGGTTTTCAGATAACCTTCTTCATCAAAGGTAGCTGCAGTCAGTTCGGGTTCCTTGTAATAACCTTTCATCACCCCGGCAGATTTCAAACGGAACTCACCATCATCGGCAATTTTTACTTTCACTCCCGTTAGGGCCTTGCCAACAGTTCCAAACCGGTTTGCAGTTCTGCGATTGAAGTGCGAATAAATACAATCCTCTGTCATGCCGATGGCCTGATAGATGGTTACGCCAATCTTATCAAACCATTCAAGTAAGTCAACAGAAATTGGGGCGGCCCCGGAGTAAATATGGGTAGCTTCAGCCAGACCCAATTTTTTCTTTATACTCTTTCGAATGATATTATTAATAATGGGAATGGACAGAAGTGTATTTAATTTTTTTGGAGGAAGTTTCTCAGAGATTTTCTCTCGGAACTTTGCCCAGATACGCGGCACCGCAAAAAATAAATTGGGTTGGGTCTCCGCCAGATTTTTTGGAAATGTATCCAGCGATTCGGCAAAAGAAAAAATCGCACCCCGATAGATTCCGATCATTTCAATTCCGGCACGTTCAGCTATGTGACTGATAGGCAAGTAGGAAAACAATCGGGGATGCATGGGAAGTTCTAAATCAATAATGCCAGTTTGTACAATCGCATCAAAATTTCCCGCGGAATGCATAACTCCTTTGGGTTTGCCGGTTGTGCCTGAGGTATACATGATAGTCAGTACTTCATCGCGATCCCAGGCAGCACTTTCAGTAAGCGGCTTTTCAGTGGCTATCATTTTTTCTATGGAGATAGATTCATGAATACCGTAAAGTTCCATGCCGATTTTTTGAACGCTGGCAGGGATGCCTTCCTTTTGTTCTTCGTACTTGTCCAGCTTGCCTACGAAGATTGCTTTGGCTTCGCTATGTTCCAGAATTTGTTTTATTGAAGGCGCTGTTAACGTAGCATACAACGGTACGGAGATATGACCCGCCATCATGATGGCCAGGTCAGCCATGATCCATTGTGCGCAGTTTTTGGAAAGCAACGCAATGTTGCTCCGGGGAGGCAGATTCAAGCCTTTTAATCCGGAAGCAATTTTCCTTATTTCTTCACCGGCTTGCTGATAGGTCCAGTTTCTCCATTCGCCTGAAAAAGGTTGGCGAAGCATTACGCTGTCTGGAGTTTCTTTTTCCCATTTCAAAAACTGTAGTAGAGGAGTGCTGGCTTCCATAGTGCAAACGATTTAGAAAGCCTATTTAGTGAGAAATGATTGAAAAGAAAAGAGAAAAGATGATCGGAGTATCTGGAAATTTCGGATTGTTTCAAGATCATGAAAATTAAGAACGCTAAGTCGCACACCCAGGGTTACTTCATGAGTTGTGCTGCGTGCCAACTAAAGCAGAAACACATCGAAAAAATCCTCTTCGTAAGTTTAATGCAAACAGTGTTCAGCTGTTGCTGAAAACGGCCCGTGATGGTGGACTGTTATAAGTATTGGATTATTTTACTTTAAAGTCCAGTTCAGAAACAATTTCCGCATCACTGTTTTTATCGAATACTCTGATTTTGCAATGATAGGTTTCGCCTGATTTCATTGGTTCACCTACTGTTACAGAACCACGCATGATAGCGCCATCTTCTGGAGATACACCTTCGGTATAAGAAGCCAGTAAATCTGCTTCGTTCAAAACATCGGCACCGCTTGCATCGGTAACCTGCAACGATAGACCGGGAAATACTTTGCCATCTTTCACTGTGTAATTTTCGATCCCCTGATATACAATTGAAAACTTAGTGTCCAGTGGGATTTCATTATTGACTAATTGTTTGTCTTCTGCATCCACGACATAGATTTCATCAACACTAAAGCCCGAGTAACTCGTTTTGGTGCCGGTGTTGGCATCGAGTTTTACTCCTGCCGAAGCGCTAAAACTAAAGCCACTTTCATTTTCCTTTGAATCTTTCGACCCTCCACAGGCAAAAAGGAGTACAGAGCATAACGAAAGTAGAAAATAGGTAAGACCATTGATTTTTTTCATGGAAGTAGGGATTAGGATTAGGTAACAAATAAAGTTAACCAATTTAAAAGTACTATCCCCTAAAAGGGGGATTTTCAGAATTATGTAAAGCAATCCTGCAGTATCTTTGCCCGATTTTGAAATTCGCACATGAATAAAAGTTCGGTATTCGTTCTGATTGGCCTTATTAGTCTTTTGTTGATCATTATAGTAAAACCCGTTTACGCACAATCGCAGCGACCAAAAATAGGCTTGGTATTAAGCGGTGGTGGGGCCAAAGGCATAGCCCATGTGCGCATCTTACAAGTTCTCGATTCACTGGGCATCGTGCCCGATTATATTGCTGGTACGAGTATGGGCTCGGTAGTGGGTGGCCTTTATGCGTCTGGATACTCTGCTCATCAGATCGATTCCATCACCCGATCCATTGATTGGGCAAATCTGTTTTCAAACTCAGTTTCTTTTGGAGAAATAAATATTGAAGAGAAAGATGAGTTTGGTCGATACATTTATGAGTTGCCTTTGGTTGAATGGAAGCCCCAGCTTCCCTTGGGTTTGGTAGAAGGCCAGAATATCGAAGAACTACTTTCCTCCTTATTTTTTCCCGTCAACGCAATCACAGATTTCAATAAATTACCAACACCCTTTCTGTGTGTAGCTTCCGATATCGTTAAAGGACAACCTGTGATTTTGCGTAAAGGCAGTCTGGTGTCCGCAGTTCGTGCCAGTATGTCAATTCCCACCGTATTTACCCCGGTGCGGATTGGTGACCGGTTGTTGGTGGATGGTGGAGTGTATGTAAACCTTCCGGTAGAGTATTGCAGAAGTATGGGTGCTGACTTTATTATTGCTGTTGATGTTGGCGGAGGCTTAATGCGCGAAGATGAACTAAAATCAGCTGCTCAGCTTCTTATGCAAACCACATTCCTTGCCAGTAACTTCAGTTATGAAAAAGAGAAAGGGCTGAGTGATATTTTTGTGGATGTATTCAAGCATTTGAAATACAGTACCATGGATTTTGAGCAAGGTGCCTCGATGATGCAGAGTGGAGACACTGCCGTGAAAGAAGTAATGCCACAGTTAGTGGAGTTGGCAAATCGAATGAAAACGTACCCTGTTCGAAAAAAATCATCACTTTCAAATCGCGCTGGACAGTATAAACTACAGACCATTAATACCGAAGGAGTTGGACAACTTAACAAAGACCTAGTACTAGAAAAATTTGGTTGGCGTAGCGGAAACCTGGTGAGCCGCGATCAGATTTCTTCAAGTGTTCATAAGTTGATGGGTACTCGATTGTTCAATAAGATCAGTTATACTATAGAAGGCGATACCGTTAAATCATCGTTAACAATTCATGCCAGCGAAAAGCCAGCCGATGCAGTGAAATTTGGTATTCACTATGATACGGATCGTGGTGCTGGGTTAATTTTGAATTTCACGAAGCGGAATTTGTTTTTGCGATCATCGCGGCTTGTTGCTACGTTAGATCTTGCAGAAAACCCCCGCGGCCGTTTTAATTATTTCTATTACATGGGTAACAAATCGCTGTGGTGGCATTACACCGAAGTGTATGGCGAGCGAGTGATACAAAACTCCTTTATCAACGGCACTCCCATACCGGATGTAGTTAGCGGATATATTTCAGCGGCCACCCAACTTAACCGAACCATCGATCAAAAAAGCTTGTGGGGTTTTGGAGTTCTTTGGCAGTGGAATCAACTCAAACCTAAAATTGATCCGCGCACAGAATTGAACCCAGACCCATTATCGATTATAGAATATACTTTTAAAACCCTTGGCGCTAAGGTGCATTATCAGTACAACACATTCGATCGCGTCTATTTTCCTACTACGGGCAAGTGGATTCGGATAGAGGCAAAGGGAAATTTGTACAACCCGTTTAACGCGCAGTTGTATGAAAATAATGTCTCAACTACGAGCGACACTACGTTCAATGGTGTTGTGCAATCGTATCTGCGATTGAATGTAAAAGCACAAAAAAATATTCCTTTGTATAAACGGACTACATTGCAATTAATCGGGCAGGTAGGCTTAACACAGGAAATGTTTACGCAAACGGGCCGATATTCAGCTTACTCGATAGGTGCAGGTGATTTTATTTCGATCGGGGGAATATTACAAAGGCCGCGCCCTAACAATTTTACATTTATGGGTTTGAAAGAAGCCGAACTGTCGGCTCCGCAGGTGATGATAGCTACAGCCCAACTTCAGTACACCCTAAGCAAAAATATTTTTATTACACCCACAGTTAACCTGCTAGTGGCAGGGTATGATGCTTCTGATTTCTGGACAACCCTGGGCGATTTTAATTTTAGCGGAGGCACCACGGATCGGGCTTTTTACCAGATTGGGTATGGGATCTCTGCGGGATATATGTCGTTGATTGGCCCCATACAATTAGCCTTATCAAGCGATGCACAGGTAGACAAGTTCAGAGTATTTTTCAGTATTGGTTTTACTCTTTAATTCCGTTACTCAACCTTGCCATAAGAGGTGTATCCTGTCGGGTAACCAGCATCCTCAAGCATTAATATCCTTGCACCCTTGACGCATGAAAAAAATGCATTATAGGTTTTTGGTTTGCCTTCAAGATCCGAAAAGTTTATTTGCCAGTTGTTAGGCATCGAAAACTTACCCGTTGATTTTACATTTTGAAATTTAATGTTCCCAACCATGCCACTGGCAACACTGAGATCCCATTTGTAAGTATTCTGTGGACCAAATTCAAAATTCTGAGTGGAGGAATGAGTATCCATTCCGGCATTAGCCCCGGTGTAGGCATTCACATACTGAAGTGCCCCGGAAAAATTATTTGTCCATTTACCAGTAAGATCAGAAGGCGCTACCGCAAATTTGTTGTAGTTAGCCATGGCTTCAACTTTTTCCCAGCCATAGGAAGTTTCATGGTAAGGGCCAAATTCCTGTTCGAAGGTTTTTTTATCAGGCATAATGAATTCCAGGTATTTTCCACTGCCATTCGAATAGTTCATTTTAAACAGTACGACATGAACTGACTTGCCAGTCGTTTTTTCTACCGCATCGGCTTCTGCAAATTCAATGCTTTGCCAACCAGTAATCGGTTTGAATTCAAAATTACTGGCACTACTGTACTTTGGAGCAACCAGTACGTTCCAGGCATTTTTTAATCCATCCATCAAAACAGAATTGTAGACATCTGCATTCTTATTGGGATAATGAATAAGCACTTTGATAGTTCCTTTTGTTACCTGTATCCAGTCTTCTTGTACAATGCCGGTCCAGCCATCATCGAAGGTGGTGGTTGAAAATTGAAATCCTGAGGGTAGAGTAGGCGTAGGAACCGTTACAACTTTTTGTTCAATTTCTTTTTGTGATGTAGTTACAGGGACTGAGTTAATCGGTGGATCAATAGTTTTATTTTGTGATGCATTTGTATTTTGAGAGATAGCCGGAGGAGAACTTGTTTCAATAACTTTTAGCGGGGATAAATAAAGTTGCGTATCCTTTTTGGTTGACTCAAGATACATTAATAGCGAGGTTGTATTTTTTTTGAGTAGCCAGTACTTAGTTTGCCCTGAAAGGGATGTAAGTTGCCAACCTGCTTTTTGGGCCGTCTGTTTTACCTGATCCACGGTGCCCGATCCTACAGCTCCAATCAACGTAAAAACCTCAACATCATCCACCAACGTAATTTGATTATCCTTGGCTATCATATCCAACAGTGTTTTGGCTGAGGCAGTGGCTAAAATTCGTTTGTCCTGTTTAGCTCCGGCCGGCAGTTCAATGCCAGAAAGTTCTGAACGTTTAACGGGTGTGACTTTTGATTGACCAAATGCCGATACAATAAAAAACGCCAGGAAAATGATGCTCATAAGATGCTTCATAAACAAATTTATTTGATTACTAAATACTGATTATTTTTAATGATGCTGCTATTTCTCTTATCTCTTATATTTTGAGTTTAAATCATTTAGCTAACCCATATTTTGTATAAATACCAGAGCCTGGAGCGTTTGCATCCAGCAGGTTTAAAAGTCGTGCTCCTTTTATGCATGACCAGAACGCATGAAACGTACGCGGACCGGTTTCAATCTTCGAAAAATAAACCTGCCAGTTATTGGGTACAGTAAATTGGCCGGATGATTTTACTTCGGTAGCTTTCATATTTCCAACCATACCATTAACAGCAAGTAATTTCCAGGTGTAAGAATTTCCAGCGTTAAAAATAAATTCTTCGTTCGACTGGTTGATATTCATACCGGCATATTGTCCTGAGTATACATTATACAGTTGTTGTATGCCGGAAAAGTCACTGGTCCATTTGCCTGCAAAGTCGGATACGGCCACGGCAAACTTGTTGTAACCAATCATATTTGCCAGGGGAATCATAAGGTCAGAGTTGCTATCCCATTGAATTGTTTCAGGATCAAATTTGTATTGCTGAATGAAGCTGTTTTTGTCGGGTGCAATAAACTCAAGCCAGCCGGTTTGTCCCTGGTGGAAGAAAACAATAAAAACATTTTTCCCGGTGGCAGTTTCAGTTGCATAGCCCATACCGAGGTAAGGCCTGTCGTAGGTAGTGACATACGTTGTCTTATAATTTTTCAAATTACTATATCGTGATGCAACTAAAATATCCCATGCTGCATTTGTCATTGGCCCGGGATCGGCAGGAAATATGGTTCCATCTTTCGGATAATGTAATAGCACTTTCATGCTTCCTTTTGTTACCTCCACCCAGTCTTCCTGCACGGTGCTGGTCCAACCATCATCGAAGTTGGTGGTGGAGAAAGCGAATTTTCCATTAACTACCGGTACGCTTTTTTGTGGCTGCTCTTTTTTTATTTCTTGGGTTGTTGTCGATTGCTCTCCAGGTAATGTTATTGGTTTATACTCTGGGCCAGCCGGACTAAACCTCCAACCCGTGGGAAAGGCTTCGGTAGCATTATATTTTCCATCTCGTACGGTTTCATTACCGTAAATCAATACAAGGTCAGTTTCTTTAAGTTCAGGGAAGAAGTGCATCTTAAACTGGTAAGTTATTTTTTCCAAGGGTTTATTCTGACTGGTGATAAGAGCTTTATAATTATCACCGCCATTGGATTTGCTCCACGCCTCAATCACATTTGTTTTTGGATCAAGGGTAACCGTGTTTTCACTTATTGTATAGCTGCCGCTTTCCCTGGTGAGTAATGTTTCGGGATCGTCTTCCGTGTACGTTTTAATAACATAGGTATAGGTGCCATTTGCGTTAAACGTATATTGATAACCCGTAGAGCTCCAACGGCCGCCATAGCTAGTAACCCCTTTCCCTCTTCGCCAGGTACCTGTTATTGGTGAGCTAATGCTTGTATTATCTTTTTTATTTTGAGTTGGTTGATTGACATTTTGAGTGGTTGCTTGATTAATCGGTTGTATAGCTGGTTGAACGATGGCTTGCGTTGAGGATTGATTGGTGGTATTGTTTCCCTGGGTGGCATTGACAGGCGATGATATGGCTTCTGCCAGATAGAGATCCGTCTGTTTAGTACTCATTGAAAAATATACAATTATTACGCGCTTGTCTTTCTGTAGCCACAAGTAGTCTTTGTCTTCGGTGGGAGTAATTTTCCAGTTGCGGGCTGTTAGTCGCTGAGCAAGGGAATCCTTGTTGAATTTATTTAATGAAGCCGGAGGCAATACCAGCACTTCCGTATTTTGTACCTTGGTGTTGGTCTTGTTGCTTTCCATTTCCAGCAGTGTGGCTGCTGCGGCCACACTCAATATTCTACTATCCTGTTTGCTACCATTGGGCAACCCAATTCCTGTTAAAGCAGATTTTGTAACAGGGATAAGTTTTTTCTGAGCTTGTGTGGCTGTCACAATAACGCAAAGCAAGCCAAGCAAAAATATTTTTTTCATAGTGAAAATTAGAAGTGCTTATTGCCTACCAAGATATATCAGAAATTGGTCCATTCCGATTGCGTATCAGCATCCCATCCAAATTTTTTGGATATGGTTTGTGCGCCTGCTTTGCCAATTTGATAATAGGTCCATCCAATGCGTGTAGCCCGCAGATTTACGGATGTAGTCATAACATTATTGCAACCCATGGCTTCGCTGCAGAAGGTTACTGCAATAGTTTCCATTTTGATAGTGTAAGAAGTAACAGGATAGCCTGTGGTAGGGTTCGGTGACAAAACAGTAACCTGTCCGTTCAACAGTAACTCACCATTGGCCAATGCTCTCTTCAAATCAGAAGAGACACCACTGACCGCCATGGTAAAACTAAGTTCAGTATTATTTTTACCGCCAGAACTGATAGTAGTTGCTCCGATCCATCGTTCAAAACCTTTTAGAGTGGCTTCGCCCATTATTTGTACCCCCTTGGCATCGGTGAGCTTAACGAACACATCTGTTTTTTGTGAAAGGCTAATGGTAGGAATAATAAGTAAAAGGAGAATAATTGTTTTCATACCAGATTGGTTTAAGTTGTTGTACTTAATTTTTTGTGATTTTAATATTGCTGAGATAATATTTTTCTGTTTCACCATCGCTGCGGCTCATTTCAAATGACAAGGCATTAAACAGCATATCAGCAGGCATAGCTTTGGTGTATTCGGCAATCATTTTTTGATCAATCAATAGCTGAAGAACTTCCCCGCTTTTTTTGACGATCACATGTATACGGTTTATCTTCTTGTTGTTTGAAAATCCCGGGGCTGCATACCATTGGGAGTCATTGGCATAGCCTGCAGGAAATTTGGTTTCAAGTGTTGCTTGTCCATCGGCTCCACCATAGCCTGGCCGGAGTTTTAGGTTTATAAATGACTCTGCCACGCCTTCCGTTTTTTCTTTCGCCAACACCATCACCAGACCCTTACCTCCCCAGGTAAAATTTTCGGGCACCATTAAATCATAAGACAACGAGAAATTCTGGGGCAATGGTTTTTTCAGATTGTTGGAGATAATTTTATTTCCGACCAGCACAGCCCAGTTATTGGATGTTCCATCCACGGTTGCTACCAGTGCTTTCACGCCTGCGCTATTGGGCCGGGCGTTCCACCCCACAGGAGTTTTGTCAACGGGTGTCGTAGAGAAATCTTCAAAGAAATGGATATTCTTATCAACTGAATTTTTCTTACTGTCATTGGAAGCATCAGCAACTACCACGGCCTCTTTAAATACAGGGGAATGAAGTGGTTTGTAAGGTTGGCCTTTTACTTTCTCCGGGTTGAAGAAAAAATTATAGACATAGTCAAAATTAAAATTGTTGATAATGGATTCGTACATGTGTTTTTCTACCATGTCCTGGGGGCTCCACTGTATGCTAACCAGTATCCATTGCGGTTTGTCTTTCTTACAAAGCTCCGCCATCTCAGGATCTATTTTGTAAACGGGTACTCTTCCTGTGGTTAATTCAGGGTCTGATAAACTGCCGGAACTTAATACATCCGCAAATTCCAAATCAGAAATTGAAGGTTGAGCGTTGGTTAATGCAATTTCTTCCAGGCGGTCTTTATATTTTTCCTTCGTTTTTTTTAAACCTGATATAAAACGGTCATTTCGCTCATTCAGGGTGTTCATTAAATAATCTATACTTCGCTGGTTGTTTTTATTCTGTTCCTGAATTTTTTTCTTTTCCATTTCATAGTATCGTGGTATTGCCATTTCCAGTAATTGCAAGTATTCGCCTTTGGTGATTTTTATAAAGGGCGATTTGTTGTCTTTGCTTAACAACACATAATCCGTTCCGCCTCCTGCTTCTATATCCTTTACCCAAAAGCTGCTATACGGTTTCACGTTTGCTACGTTGGACATATCGTGTATTTTCTTCGTTTCTTCATAACCTTCAAAAGAAGGCATGGTGAAATAGTATTGAGTGGGAGTGCTGAGATCCCGGATAGGCCAGCCCGGCACCTGGTTTGCATATACGGCCCAATAGGCACCGAGATTGTTTTCCGGCACCATTTTATGGTTGTTGTCGTACTTCAGGAAAACGTACGTTTTTGAATAAGCACCATAACTCTGCGGCAATGAAGCAGTATGTTGATTATACAATCCCAGTTTCTCAGAAACAGTTTTTTTTACATCGCCCAATCCACCCTTTGGTACATAGCTGGCTTGTATCCAGTTTGCCAGGGAATCGCAGATTGATAACTGAGCTGGTGAGTAAAATTTATTATCGACTTTCAGAGGGTCTTTAGCGCCCTTAAACTTATAGACTTTCTTCCATCCGATCTCGGTATCCTCAATGGATTGACGTGGGATGGATTGCGCAAAGGATGTTGTCAATGAAATAGAGAACAGGAAAAGCAAAATTACTTTTATCATTTTCTTATCTCTTAAATGCCCCTTGTAATAATCCGGTACTTTCTATCGATGATTTACCACTGATTAAACTTACTTGTCCCTGCACGCCTGCATCAGCCGATAAATCGCTAACACCCACACCGGCCATACTGCCGCCATCAATCACATCAGTGCCAGCACTTACTCCTGCATTTACTTTTACAACAATATCTTTTAACCCGCTTCTGTCAAACTCAGCACCAACGGCCGCACCAACGGAAGCTTCTGCTTTTAACGGTCCATTTTTAATTCCTGCGCCTGCACTCACTCCCACTTCTACAGAGCAACTCATAAACTGGTCGTTGAAAGTTTCTTTATTCATGTCCTGTTTTAGTCCAAGCTTAATAAACTTTAAATCCAACTCGGTAGTCATTCTGCTGCAATCGGTCTTGATGGTGCCTACTGGCGTTGAAAATTGACTATGATAAACGCAATGCACATCATCAAACTCTGAGAGCTTACCACCAGACTTAGTGGGGGCTTTTATCTGGCATTTATACTGGGTTATAGATTCAAACGAAACATCTGAAATGGCCTTTAACCAGCCTAGTTCAAAAGATAGTTTAGTTACTTCAAACTGTTCTGGCCATTGGATAAATTGATACCAATAGATCTCTTCATTCAGTTTTCGCTTGGTAATGTCCAAATAGGCTTCCCATTTTTTCTGCAACCCCGGATTGTAGGCTGATAAATATGCATCGGCTACCGCTTTCTTTTGCGGGCAAAAATCTTTGTTAGGCAGGCCCTCACCGGTTTGTTCCAAATCAGCTTTATTGAGTATTTCCATTTGCGCTTCATATTTTTCTTTAAGGGGCGCTATCGTCAACATGTGATCTGTCATTTCTTTTAAAGCTTTAGTTAGGCGGAATGCATAGCCATCATTGCCTTCTGTAATTTCATTTAATTTAAGAATGGCTTTAGGAGCATGAAATGGAACCAGGTCCAGACTACCGGTGACATACCCACTATTAATGGAGTTATTTACAACAGCCATATTTTCCTTTACACGCTGATCATTTGCTTTCATCATTACTTTTTCGGCTTGTGCCAGTTGACCCTTCAGGCTTTGACTTTTCAATTCACAATCTTCCTTAAACTTTTTCCATAATTTTTCTAACACAATTGATTCATCCACCGAAGAAGGAAAGTCGGGATGTTGGAACGATGATAAATTCAGTGGATTAGGATTTGGTTTAAAAGGGAACCGGAGATCCTTGCCCTCCAGTGGTTGACCCAGTTTTCTAAGCCGGTCTTCTTTCTCTTTTGTGTAGGCATGTTTAATGGATTTTTTTACACACGCCACGGCAGCAGGCATATTGCCTTTGCTTTCTTCAATGAAGGATTTGGTAAAATTGGCCTGAGGGTGGTAGGCATAAATTCGAATGGTACTGTCTAAATATTTGGTTGCCTTATCAATATCGCCCAGGCCAAACCATGCCTGCCCCAAGTTGTTGAGTACCGTACTATTTTTTGGAAACTGTCTGTTTATTCTTTCAAAAAGGGGAATAGACAATTGTTCGGCACCACTCATCGAGAGCATGGAGGCATAATTGTTTAGATTGTCTGTATTAGTCGGATTATCCAGACAAGCTTTTCCCATCACGTATAGGGCTAGCTCAGCCTTCCCCAACATCCAAAGACTGGCGGCTGCATTGCCCGTGGCAACAGGTGAATTGTTTTGTGTTTTTATTAGTTGATAAATTTCTTCGCCTTTTGTTTTGGAGGCAGATTTTAATTGCGCGACAACACTGCCATGTGTTGTTGATAAATAGGAAGGCATAGCTGCATTGGTTATGGGTGTTTTTGAAATACTGCTAATCCTTGCCAGGTCTATATTAGGCACAATTCTATTTTCATTTTCCCATGCATCGGCCAGTTGTTTGTCCGTTACCTGCGGCACATCTTTCATAGATGGAATTTTGATGCCCATCTCTTTCATCATCTTTTTATCCTCTTCACTCATGTTATCGAGTTCCTTCTGTGCCTCTTTCATCATCTCCTCCATTTCTTTTTGAGTAGGAGCCTTCTCTTTTTCTTTAGGCTTGGGTTTTTGCTGTGCGAAAGAAAAGAGACACATTAGCATAAGGGCAAGTATGAGCAGGTTCTTTTTCATGGATTAATAGTTTAAGAAAAGTTTAGGCGAGCCCCCTTAGACATAGGAAAGGTGATGATTAAATCATCTAATCCCCTCCCTTAAAAAGGGGATTTTTCAAAAAGATCATTCTGCGAAAGTCATGAAGTGAAAGGATCCGTTAGATTTGTATAGCTATGCGTTTTATTACCGGGGCTCTCCTAACGTCTTTATTTCTGATGGCAATGACCCTCAGCGCCCAGGACTATTATGACCGCGATAGTTTATGGCGCGTATTTGAGAAATCACAAATGGATACAAATCGGGTGCATTTGTACATTCAACTCGGTCAGCAATACGAAACAAATAATCCGGATTCTGCCCTTCTGCTTTACGAACAAGCGCTTAAACTCAGTCAGCAGCTTAACTACACCCGTGGTATTATCAGTTATTACACCAATGCTACCTATGTATATAATATACTGGGCAACTATGACACAGCCCTTATTCTTAATTTGAAATCAGTTGAAATTGCGCGTGCCTTTGGCGACCCCGAACGGCTGGCTGCTTGCCTGGGCAATGTGGGGGCAACCTACATCAGCATGCAGCAACATGAAAAAGCATTGGAGTACCAATTGCAAATTATTCCTCTTTACGAGAAACTAAATAACCAGATTAAACTCAGCACGCTGTATAGTAACCTTTCCTATACCTATAGCAATATTAAGCAATACAAGAAGGCGATTGAGTATGGTGAGATGTCGCTTCGAATAGGGCGACAAATTAAAAATGATTACTCGATTACCACTACACTGGTCAATTTATCAACGGTTTACATTTTAATTGGCCAAACCGAAAGAGCAATAAAAGCATTGGAAGAAGCGAGGGCTATAGCCAGGCGCACCAACAATCAATACGCACTTTTGATCACGTCACTCAACCTGGGCGATGCGAATATTAAACTAGGCAATTATAATAAACTGCAACCGTACTATGATGAAGCCTTAACGTTGGCTAATAAACTGGGCGACCAGGAATCGGTGGTAATTGCATTGCGCGGAAAGGGATTGGATAATTTTTACAAGAAAAAAATTGTTGAGGCTGAATTATTTATCAATCAATCCTTACAACTAGCCGTGGCTAATAGCATGATTGACCAGATTGGTAAAGGCTATACGGTGTTAGCTGATATTGCCGTTTTGAAAGGAGATTTTAGAACAAACAATTATTATGCTATAAAGAGTGATTCTATACGAACGTTGCTTTTGAATGAATCCATTGCTGAGAACATTCAAGAGCTCGAAGCAAAGTATGAATCCGAAAAGAAGGAACAACAAATTAAACAACTTGAGCAGGAAGCCGATATCAAAGATCTTTCAATTAAGCAAAACCGGTTATTAAATTTCATT
This sequence comes from Cyclobacteriaceae bacterium, assembly GCA_035408225.1. GTDB lineage: Bacteria > Bacteroidota > Bacteroidia > Cytophagales > Cyclobacteriaceae > ELB16-189. Next base: position 28,607 of record DAOOCD010000008.1, read on the forward strand.
CTCGTGGGTTCGTTGTTGGCCGTGCTGGCAATTGTCATGTTAGCCAGGCGAACCTATCAGCAAAAGAAAAAGATTCTTGAGAAAGAAAACTCGTTGAATCAAAGCCGGATTGCTGAACTGGAAAAGGAGAAGCAGTTGATGGCCAGCGAGGCTGTTATTAAAGGTCAGGATGAAGAACGAGGCCGTTTGGCCAAAGACCTGCACGATGGGTTAGGGGGATTATTATCAGGCGTAAAATTTTCATTAGCAAATATGAAGTCAACTGTCATTTTAGATGCCGACAGCGCATTGGTTTTTGAGCGCTCGCTCGATATGCTGGATCATTCCATTTCTGAACTCAGGCGCGTGGCCCACAACATGATGCCCGAAGTGTTGGTGAAGTTTGGATTATCAGAAGCATTGAAAAGTTATTGTGATCGCATGCGCGAATCGCAGACCTTTAAAATCGATTTTCAATCGATTGGCATGGAAGAACGATTATCTTCCAACACCGAGATCTTTGTTTATCGTATTGTACAGGAGTTATTGAACAACACCGCCAAACACGCAAAAGCAACCCACGTATTGGTGCAACTGGCCCGACAAAATAACGAAGTAAGTATAACGGTAGAAGATGATGGTTCCGGCTTTGATAAGACAATGGTTGACAAAGCTACCGGTGCCGGTTGGGGTAATATCCGTTCGCGGGTTGATTATCTGAAAGGTAAATTAGATATACTATCTGCCGCGGGTCAGGGAACATCCGTTCACATAACTATTCCGGTATCATGACGCGAATATTTATTGTTGATGATCACCCGATGGTGATCGAAGGCATCCGAAGCATGTTGATACAGTTGCCGGAAATAGAAGTTGTAGGCCACGCCATGAATGCGGCTTCGTGCCTTGGATTCTTTGTCAGTAATACAGCCGATGTTGTATTGCTCGATATCAACTTACCTGACCAAAATGGGATTGAGGTTTGTAGGGCATTGTTGAAGAAGAGACCAGAATTGAAAATCATAGCGTTAACCAACTTCGATCAGCTCACCTACTTGCAAAACATGAAAGATGCTGGTGCATGCGGATACTTGCTGAAAAATTCTTCGATTGACGAAATTGAGAAGGCGATTCAGGCCGCAGTATCAGGAAAGGAATACTGGCTGGGACGAGATTCTGTCCGCGATAGTATCAGTGACCATAATCAACCGTTGCTTACCCGCAGGGAAATAGAAGTGCTAAAACTAATTGCCGAGGGCTTAACTAACCAGGAAATTGCCGACAAACTTTTTGTGAGCGCCAGTACGGTGGATTCGCATCGTAAAAATCTGATCTCAAAACTACAAGCTAAAAACACTGCGGCCCTGGTCCGCACGGCTCTGGAAAATAAAATCATTTAAACTCATCCAGTATGATAAAGACAATGCTTGTCATTTTCTTGCTCTTTCCAACGCTACTCCTCGCCCAACAAAGTGAAACCTTCGATATTGCTACCTTCTCACCACCGGCTGGCTGGAAAAGAGAATCCGCAGATTTTGCTGCGTCCTACGTGATTACAAACAACAAGACCGGTGGATGGTGCCGCGTGGCGATTTATAAAAGTATTGGCAGCAGTGGCGATCCACAGGTTGATTTTATAAGCGAATGGAACAACCTTGCCGCCAAAGATCATGAAGGAATTATAACCCCCACTCCGGAAACTTCCATCGAAGATGGCTGGACGGCAAACTCAGGCGTTAGTAAATTTATCTGGCAACAAAAGGATGCCTTTATTCTTCTCAACACAATTTCTGGTTATGGTAGAGTGTTAAGCATTGCGGTTACAATGAATAGTGATGAGTTTATGAAGGATGTGGAGAAATTTCTGAACTCGCTGGAACTAAAAAAGCCGGAAGGTCAGATAATAAGTAATAATGTGCCTACGGGTAAGCTAAAACCTGAGCAGTCTATAGTAATCTCCGGTACCCCCGGCAATCAAGGTATCTCAACGGCTACTACCAACTTTGATGATGGTTGGGTGGCTCAACCTTTTGCTGATTATGTTCGGGTAACAAAGGGAAACATTACGGTGCTGTTGCACTATCCCATCGAAATTACAGATGAGTTGCGCAATACGGGTGATGTAGAAGGTAACTTGTTTGACAGGCTGATGCAGCCTCGCTACGTTGTAAGTAACATTACGAAATATGACAATAGAGGTCCTTGTTACTTCTGCGTTTATTTCTATGAAGCTGATGTGGTTGAGAAGTCTACAGGTAAAAAATATCATGCAGGCTTCAGGATATTCACGCAAAGTGGAGTATCGCGGTGCGTGGAAATTCTTTCACCTTCGGCACAAGACTTTCAGAGGGAGTTTCCAACGCAGGAAAAAGTGGAAGCATTGAGGGGCTATAATAAGTTTGCGGTTACGCAGGCAGATTTACTTGGCACCTGGGAAGAGAGTGGCGGCTCCTATGTAAACATGTACAGTACAGTAACCGGAGCTTATGCGGGCATGAACTCGGCTTCGTCTGCACATAAATTTATTTTTAAAAACGATGGTACCTACTTTAGTAATCACAAGGGGGCTTATGGCATGGTGGGTAGCATGACTTTTTTTGATCAGAAGTATAATGGAAACTATACTTTAACAAACTGGGATATTACTCTCACCAAGCGGTTTGAAGGCAAGACGGATGTTTTTTGGGCTGAGTTTGAGGCTGTACGCGGAGGTCGTGTGTTACATCTTACTGATAAAACGGCATCGGGTATCAAGTATCATCTTGTGAAGACTGAATGAGGAAGAATTTGGGGTCTGTTTAAGGATAAACCTGCTCTTCTTTCTACCTTCGCCTTATGGCTTCTGATAAAAAACTCTTCTTATTGGATGCATATGCGCTTATCTACCGGGCCCATTTTGCATTTACTAAAAACCCCCGCATCAACTCGAAAGGTCACAACACCTCGGTACCATTTGGATTCACCAATACCTTGCTCGAAGTAATTCAAAAACAAAAGCCAACACATCTTGCGGTTGCTTTTGATACGGCTGCGCCCACGTTTCGGGATGAGATGTTTAAAGAATACAAAGCCACCCGTCAGGAGTCGCCCGAAGATATCCGGAGTGGAATTCCGATTGTAAAAGAAATCATTCGCGGGTTTAATATTCCCATCCTGGAATTGGATGGCTATGAAGCGGATGACATTATCGGCACTATTGCCAAACGCGCAGAGAAGGAAGGCTTTGAGGTGTACATGATGACTCCCGATAAAGACTTCGGACAATTGGTGAGCGAAAAAATCCATTTGTATAAGCCGGCTTATATGGGCAACGCGGTGGATGTGCTGGGCCCTAAAGAAGTGTGTGAGAAATGGGATATCGAAGATGTATCGCAGGTGATTGATATGCTCGGCTTGCAAGGCGATACTTCGGATAATATTCCGGGCATACCGGGCATCGGACCAAAAACAGCAGCTGAGTTATTGAAGCAATACAAAACCGTTGAAGGGGTAGTAACGCATGCGAGCGAATTAAAAGGAAAGCAAAAAGAACGCGTAGAGCAATTTGGAGAACAAGCCATACTTTCCAAAAAGCTGGCCACCATTGTAACGGATGTGGCTGTGCCGTGGAATGAAGAAGATTTGATTTACACCGGGCCCGATCCTGAAAAGCTAAAACCTATTTTAGAAGAACTGGAATTTAAAACCATGGCACCGCGCATCTATGGTTTATTATCGGGTGCGCCTGCACCGGTTGCTGCGCCATCGGCCACACCAAAGGCCTCGCAGCTTTCCATGTTTGGATCGACAGAACCTGAGGCAGGGTTAGCTGAGAGAAAATCGATTGATATAAAAAATGTTTCTTACACCACTATTGAAAAACCGGAAGAAGTTCATACGCTGGTTCAAAAGATGAAAGAGCAAAAAGAATTTTCGTTTGAAGTACTTACCAACGAAGCCGAGAACTTTGACTTCGAAGCTACTGAGTTGGTTGTTTCATTTGCTTCACGCGAAGCGTACTTTATACCACTCACCAGCGAGAAGATTATCGCTGACTTTAAAGAGGTCTTCGAATCAGAAGCAATAAAAAAAGTAGGTCATAATATTAAGTCGTCCATCCTGGCGTTGAAAAAACTGGATATCCACGTAGGTGGACCCTTGTTTGATACCATGCTGGCTCATTACCTCATCGAGCCCGAGGCTTCTCATGATCTCGGTATTTTATGCGGCCAATACCTCGATTATCAATTGACTGCGGACTCATCGCGTGCTGAACAATTTTGTGAACGTACAGATCAGGTTCTTCAATTGAAACAACCGTTGCAGTCGGAGTTAGAGAAAAAAGGACAATGGCGATTGTTGCACGATGTCGAAATGCCATTGGTGACGGTGCTTGCGCAGATGGAATATGAAGGGGTTAACATTGATAAAGAGACCCTGAAGTGGATGAGCGATGCGCTTAGAACGGATAGCCACAAAGTGCAGAAGGAAATTTTTGAAATTGCAGGCACAGAATTTAACATTGCCTCGCCCAAACAACTCGGTGAAATCTTGTTCGACAAAATGAAGTTGCTGGACAAGGCGAAGAAAACGAAAACGGGGCAGTATGCCACAGGGGAAGAGGTGTTGACTAAGCTTGCCGATGAACATGAGATCGTAAGAAAGATTCTTGACTTTCGTGAATATGAGAAACTTCGCTCTACCTATGTCGATGCTTTACCCAAAATGGTGAGTAAGTTTGATCATCGCATCCATACCGATTACCGCCAGGCAGTTGCAGCAACGGGCCGCCTGAGTTCCAATAATCCAAATCTTCAGAACATTCCTATTCGCACCGAGAAAGGAAGACAGATCCGGGGCGCCTTTGTTCCGCGCAGCAAGGATTATCTTTTCATGTCAGCCGACTACTCGCAGATAGAATTGCGTATTGCGGCCTCGTTCGCGAAGGATGAAACTATGATTGAAGCGTTTCGCAACAAGCGCGACATTCACGCGACTACCGCAGCGAAAGTATTTAAAGTGCCATTGGAAAAAGTAACACCCGACATGAGGCGCAAAGCCAAAGAGGTGAACTTTGGAATTTTATACGGCAGCACGGCCTTTGGTCTTTCGCAAAACCTGGGCATTTCACGCACGGAAGGCGGGGAGATCATTGATGCCTACTTCAAAGAGTTCTCGGCCATCAAGCGTTACATGGACGACTCCATCAACTTTGCCCGCGATAAAGAATATGTGGAAACTATTTTAGGACGCAGACGCTACCTGCGCGATATTAATTCACGCAACATTACTACCCGTGGTTTTGCCGAACGCAATGCGATCAATGCTCCTATTCAGGGCAGCGCGGCCGACATTATTAAGATTGCCATGATCCTGATTCATAAATGGCTGGAGCGTGAGAAATTAAAAACCAAAATGACCATGCAGGTGCATGATGAACTGGTGTTTGATCTTCACAAAGACGAACAGGACATTGTAAAACCCAAGGTGATAGAGCTTATGAAATCGGCTGTAATTCTGGAAGTACCGATGGAAGTGGAAGTGGGCATTGGCGAAAACTGGCTGGAGGCGCATTGATTTTAGGAGCACTAAGCGTTGCTAATAAAAAGCAATAGGGCCCGGACAAATTTGTGTTTCAAAAAAAGCGGACGACACTTTACTAACAAAGATTTCCCAGGTGAATAAGTGAGCGGCTTAATAACAACTTGGGTTTTGAAAGGTCAATTAATGTTAATACGTGAGAAATGAATGGTCAACCATTGCCAAAGGTTCAGTATTTAACATTATGCTACCTAGGTAACTTTTACATTTCGTTTACATTCTTTAACAATTCCTTTACTAAAGCCGGGCACAAAGACTTGTAGCTTTGTTGGAACTGATATTAAACCTACAAAAAATATGAAAAAAGTCATTTGTGCGCTGATCTTACTGTTGGTTGTGGTGAGCGGACTAGTATTCGCTAATCGCGAGATCAAAAGTGACACTTCTAAAAAATCAACCCCAAGGCCACTCTCTGCTGATGAAATGAAAGCCGCAAAGAAAAAGTGGGAGGCTACCGAAGATGGTATAAAGTTCAAAAAATGGAAAGCGTCTCCCGAAGGTCAAAACGTGCTTGCCGGTGCGGCTAAAATAAGGAACCATATAAGTGATTCTACCAATATGGAAGCTGTTGTAACCTCTCTTTCTCTTCCGCCAGGCTCACGATTAGGTTTAGGAGTGATGGTCAGGATTAATGGTGACGATTATATTCTTAGTTTTGGGCCGAAAAAGTCTAATGAAGTTCAGCAATTGAATAGCCTTAAAGTTAATGACAAAATAATTATAAGAAGCCATTTTGTATCGTACGCGCCCAAGTATTCATATCCAATTGTATCGGGCGACTATGTAGAACGAGATAGTAAAATAATTTATAAATCTGCCCCTCGCAAAATCGGCTGCTGAGTAAAGTTATGGCGTGGGACAGGCAAAAAGACACTACAGCCTACCCTTCGAATTTTAAAAGATTGTGCTTCTACGTGCCCGCGTATTTGGCACATGCCATATAGCCACACTGTATTTATTGATTATCTTATTGCAATACAGAGAAAAATTGTCCACCTACTTGCGTGCATCATCCATTTTAAGGCGCTAGGAAGTGCTGCACTTTTGTATTGTCAATAACGACAAACAAAAATTAAACAAACAAAACATGACACGTTTAAAAGCATTAAGTCCTGAGGAAGCCACAGGCAAAACCAAAGAATTATTCAATGGTGTTCAAAGCAAACTCGGAATGGTTCCAAACATGATGCGGACGATGGGTAATTCTCCTGCCGTTTTGGAAGGATACCTTAATTTAAGTGGGGCGCTTGGCCATGGTACCTTAGGCGCTAAAACCGGAGAATTAATCGCGTTGGCAGTGGCTGAAAGCAATGCATGTAATTATTGTCTTTCAGCACATTCCTTTATAGGAGAAAAATTAGTTGGCATTGACACGCAAGCGTTGACAGCAGCAAGAGAAGGAAACAGTAAGAATGCTAAAGTTGATGCAGCGTTAAAATTCGCGCAAGTTTTGGTGAGCAAAAGAGGTGCAGTAAATGATGCCGATGTAAAGGCCGTAAAAGAGGCAGGATATTCTGATGGAGAAGTGGGGGAGATTGTAGCGCATGTCGCATTGAATATTTTCACAAACTATTTGAACATAACAGCTCAAACCGTAATCGATTTTCCCGAAGTAAATGCCTTTGAAAAAGTAAGCGCTTTATAAGAAATTCAGGAAATCTACTTATAAAACTATATTTTAATGGGTCGGGATTGCTGGTCCTGACCCATTAATTACTAACCGTACATCTTATGGAAGCCTTTGTTTCACGCATCCGCATCTACCCCATCAAGTCACTTGATCCTGTTGAGCTACAGGAAGCAGAAGTAGGCATTCATTCACTTCGCTATGACAGAGAATTTGCAATGTTAACCAATGATGAACGTTTTATGAATGGAAAACGATCTGGCCGGGTAAATGAATTGAAGGCAACCTATGATTTACCAAACTATAGGGTAACCTTTTCAGAGCGGAGCGGTGGACCTGCCCATTCATTCCATTTGCGCGATGATAAATCAGTAATAGAAAAGTATCTGAGCGATTTTTTTGGTGAGCCTATATCCCTCTTACAAAATAAGCAAGGGCAATTAATGGACATTCCCACTGCCAGCAGCGTCACAATTCTGAGTGAAGCCTCACTCCTATCCTTGCATGAAGAATTTTCGGATCGCACATTAGAAGATGTGCGTCTTCGTTTTCGTGCAACGATCGAATTGCGTGGAGTAGATCCCTATTGGGAAGAAAGCCTGGTAGGCGAGCCCGGGGTGGGCATGCGAATTCAAATTGGCGATGTGGAGATGATTGGCGTAAGTCCGCGGGCACGCTGCAATGTACCGCCACGCGATCCATTGACGGGCATTACTGACAAGTCGTTTATAAAACGAATGATGAAGAGCAGAGAAAAGACGATACCAGAAAATAGTCACATCCCCGCCTACGGCAGTTTATATCATCTCACCATCAACACCTATATATCGGAGACACAAAAAGGGAAATGGCTGCGGGTAGGCGATGAGTTGAAAATTATTGAACCGATCACACTGGAAAGTACATCTTAGCAGATACGCTGGGAAAATTGTCCATCTGATAGCGTGAATCCTCCATTTTAAAGCCAGTTCCACAGCTGCACCTTTGTAAGGTCAAAACAAGAAGAGCGATGACCACATCAGAAATCAAAACGATTCTAAAATCAAACTACCAAGCCTATCTTCAAAAGGGCATTGGGTATATTCAGTATAAACACCAAATGGCTGAAGATTTTTTGCACCATTCCGATTCCAAGATAAAGGAATACATCAACCTGAACCAGCATCGCATGAGCAGGGTAGAGAAAACCTATACGGTAAGCGATGCACTTGTACAGCAAGTGAAGAGACTAACACATAAAACCTATTGGCTAATATTAACTGAGCATTGGTGTGGCGATGCCGCGCAAACACTGCCGGCCTTTCAAAAAGTGGCCGAGCTTTCAAATGGCGTCATCGAAATGAAATTGATTTATCGCGATGAGAATCCGGAGTTGATGGATGCCTATCTTACTGGTGAAAGCCGGTCGATACCCAAACTCATTCAATTGGATTCACATTACAACGTAACGGGTATTTGGGGACCACGACCCACCGAAGCTCAGAAGTTAGTGAAACAACTAAAGTCTAATCCAGAAACGGCAGCTTCGTATTCAATTGAATTGCACAAATGGTATGCGCGCGATAAACAAAAATCATTGGAAACAGAAGTGATGAAGTTGGTGAATCGTGCCAGTATATTTTGCCCAGATTGTTTTAACTAAAATCAACTTGCTATGGAAGAAAGAAGATTACCTCTGCCACCCTTCACTCTTGAAACGGCCAAGCAAAAAATTCAGATGGCAGAAGATGCCTGGAACAGCAAAGATCCGATGCGCGTTTCTAATGCGTACACCATCGATAGCGAGTGGCGCAACCGCAATCTCTTCATCAATGGTCGGGAAGAAATTGTAAAATTTCTTACCAGCAAATGGAGCCGCGAATTAAACTATAAATTGAAAAAAGAATACTGGGCTCATACCGACAATCGAATTGCCGTGCGCTTTGAATACGAATATCAAAATGCAGAAGGCAAATGGTTTCGTGCCTACGGAAATGAAAACTGGGAATTCGATGAAAAAGGCTATATGGAGAAACGATATGCCAGCATTAACGATTTAGAAATCACCGAGAAGGAACGAAGATTATCCTAACGGGGTTATCTCGTTTAGTCCTGCTAATTATTAATTATGATCAAAGAACTAAAAAGAGTAGTAGTAACAGGGTTAGGTGCCATTACTCCAGTAGGTAATTCCATTGACGAATTGTGGGCAAACCTGGTGGCTGGTAAGAGTGGAGTTGGCTTAATAACGAAGTTCGACACCACACATTTTAAAACCAAGTTCGCGGCAGAAGTAAAAAACTTCAATGCCAGTCAATACTTCGAAAAAAATGAAGCACGCAAATATGATTTGTTTACCCAATATGCTGTGGCTGCAGCAGACGAATCTATTAAATCAGCTCGTATTGATTTTGAAAAACTAAATAGAAACAAAATTGGCGTCATCTGGGGTTCGGGCAACGGAGGCATCCTCACCTTTCAAGATCAGGTGGAAGAATTTGTAAACGGAAAAAGGTTTCCTCGATTCAATCCTTACTTCATTCCAAAAATAATTGCCGATATTCCCTCGGGTGTTATTTCCATTCGCTACGGCTTGCGCGGACTCAACTTCTCTACTATTTCTGCCTGTGCCTCTTCTAATAACGCCATCATCGATGCCTGCAATTACATTCGCTTAGGCAAAGCCGACATGATCATCACCGGTGGCTCTGAAGCACCTATCAATGAGAGTGGCATGGGTGGCTTCAATGCATCAAAGGCATTATCAACCTTTAACGAAAATCCGCAAGCAGCATCGCGTCCGTTTGATGTAAAGCGCGATGGCTTCGTAATGGGCGAAGGAGCCGGTGTATTAATTTTAGAAAGTTTAGAATCTGCCATCAACCGAGGCGCACCTATTATTGCTGAGGTTGTTGGTACAGGCATGGCTGCTGATGCGTATCATCTTACAGGCACACATCCCGAGGGTGAGGGTGCTTACTTGGGAATGTTAGATGCGCTCGAAGAAGCAGAAATTATTGCCGATCAGGTTGATTATGTGAATGCACACGCTACCTCTACACCTATGGGTGATGAAAGTGAATTGAAAGCGATCATGCGTGTGTTTGGTGAAAGAAGGAATTTAAACATCAGCGCCACCAAATCGATGACGGGGCATTTGCTTGGTGCAGCAGGGGCCATCGAAGCGATTGTTTGTATCAAGGCCATCGAGCAAAGTTTGATTCCGCCAACGATTAATACAACTGACGTGGAACCCGAATTTGTCGATAAATTTAACTTTACGCTGCAAAAGGCTCAGGCAAAAAACATTAACTACGCAGTAAACAATACCTTTGGTTTTGGTGGCCATATTGCGACAACGATTTTTAAAAAGTATAAAAAATAGATAAGCACTATGTTTAATCAAACCACATTCACACTTGTCAATCCTCAAAACGGAAACCTGGGTTTTAAACTCCATTCGTTTGAGGACAGCAGCTGCTTTGATCACATCCAACGACATAATTATTTTTCTCTTATTTGGTTGATGGAAGGTAGTGGAGTGTTGAAAGCTGATTTTTCTGAATACAGTTTTGATAAAAATTCATTGCTGGCATTTTCCCCTTACCAGCCCTTTATGATTTCGAAAGCAAAAAATATCAAAGGAGTCGCCATCCACTTTCATCCAGAGTTTTTTTGCATTCTAAAGCACCATAAAGAAATATCGTGTAATGGCATTCTTTTCAATAATATCTACAATCCCCCTATAACCATAGTGGATGAACCTGCTGAGGCCACTTTGAAAATGGTGCTGGACCAAATCAAAGAAGAAATGCAGAACCCAGCGTTGGCACAATACGAGTTACTAATATCTTATTTGAAAATATTTTTGATCACAGCTTCACGCCTAAAAGCTCAACAACAACCAGAAGCAAAAAAAGCAACAGCTAATATCAAAGAGCCTTTCATACTTCAAAACTTGAAAGATGCCATCGAAACACATTTTAGAACCAAGCATTCGGCTAGCAACTATGCTGATTTACTAAACATAACGCCAAAAGCGTTAGCCAAAATCACTAAGTCACATTTCAATAAAACATTGACCGACCTGATTTCAGAGCGCATCATCATTGAAGCCAAACGCGAATTGTATCTAACCAATAAACCTGTCAAAGAAATTGCCAGCGAACTCGGTTATGAAGACGAGCATTACTTTAGCAGGTTCTTTAAAAACAATTCAAATGTTTCGCCTCAACTATATCGAGACACGGTTGGGTTTGGAAGGGGAATTGTTCAACCAATTTAATCTGCAAGATGATAGACATACCTTTGCCATGTTATTTGTGGTCTAGTAAGTATGTTGATTGGTGTTTATTTCTATGACTTAAAGAACTTTAAATTAAAATGAATACAAAAATAGTGATGACAACGAGCTCTTTCATATTAGGAGCAACAGGAATAATATTCACGTTTATGCCTGACTTTGTGTTGCGCAGTCTGGATGTTGAAACTAACCTTGCCGCTTTGCTTTTGGTACAAGTAATTGGTGGGCTCTATTTTGGCTATTGCATGCTGAACTGGATGACTAAGGAAAGTTTAATTGGCGGAATTTATAATCGACCAGTTGCTATTGCCAATTTCACTCATTTCTTAATCGCAGGACTGGCAATTGATAAAAGCCTTTTGTCTAATCCGGGATTACCAAAGGCACTGTGGCTGGCGGGTGTTGTTTACACAACGCTGGGACTGCTCTTCCTTATACTATTGTTTCGTCATCCTCTCAATTCGAACAGATAATATTATGCAGTCGAACGCCCTATCCATTGTGAATTGACAGCCACATCACCTCAGTTAAACCCCTTCATCATGAGTACACGAACCTGAAAACCTCTGCCGCAACGCAGAGGTTTTCTACTTTATGACATGGCGTGTCAGGTAACTTCAACGAGTAATAACAAAGCCACCAACACCCCAGAGTTTATTTTTCAGTCTTGAAAAAGATTAGTATTTTCAAAATCTAACCCGGAGACTATAACAAGATGGAGTACCTTATTTTTGGATCAATCATTATCATCCTGGTATATCTTGGTTTCCACTATTTAAAGAGAGAAAGATCGAGAGGCAAAATCGAGCAACTTCGGTCCGCATGGGCGCAGCCTAAATCAAATTTTAAGACAAGTTCATTTAATTTCATCAATATAAGAAAGTATGCAGATGTGGTGAAAGAAAAGTTTCATCGCCTGACTGATCAAACCATCGAAGACATCGACTTTCACATGCTTTTTAAGTTCATTGACAGAACCACCAGCAAAGTAGGACAGCAATACCTATTTAAAAAAGTTATTGAGCCCACAACAAATATTGAAGATCAGTCTGAAGGATTAATTAAATTATTCACGACTGATAAAGATTTGCGGGAAGCAGTCCAGGTAGAACTTCTTAAGTTAAGCGACCCAGACGCCTACCACATTTCTGCATTGCTAGGAGACATTTTTGTTGAAAGGCCAAAATGGTTTAGGTTTTTAACACCCTATATCATTATCGTTGTCAGCTTGATTATTCTTTCAATAAAATTTCCCGTCTTTTTAATTGTTCTCCTTTTCCCTTTGGTGTTAAATATGTTTTTACACATTTATAACAGAGAAAAAACATTGAAGTTTGTATTGTCGATTCGCCAGTTGAACTTATTGATTGATGTTTCCAAAGAGCTCGTAAGTAAGAGTAATTTACTTTACGATAAGTCAATCGTGGATAGTTTTTCAAGTTTGAGGTCTTTTCAAAAAAGTGCGCGGCTAATTAGGTTTCCAATGCCATTGCAAGAGTCAAATCCAATCCTCACACTTTTCTTAATCAGAAGTAGTTTTTAAATTTAACTGCTGGTTCACAGTAATAGTACGTTACCGCTTTGCAAAAAGATTACGCCATAATCCTAAGTCGAATCCTAAACGCTTATGCGCCTGTTGGACAAGCTGCTGTTGAATTGATATTCGAGAATGGAAATGTCGAAGAGGTAAGAAAAGATGAGATCGTCTTTCACGAAAAGCGATTCAATGCATTTGAGTACTTTCAACTGGAAGGAGTTTCACATCGCTTCAATGTTGATAGCGACACCCAAAGTGTGACGACAGGAATATACCAAAACGAAATTGTCATCACGCCCCACTTTACCAGAACAACGAATGGACATTGCATATTTTCATTACAAGCACTAACAGACTGTAGTTACCTGAAGGTACCAGCGGGTACTTTCAGGGATTTAAGCGACCAGAACCAACAAATAAAAATGTTTGGCCGGGCAGTAGTAGAAAAGGAATTTATCAGGAACCTCAATTTTGAAGTACTTTTCCGATCGTATACAGCAAAGGAGAGGTTGATTTATTTCCGAACCAATTACCCGCTTCTCGAAAATATTATACCCCATACCGTGATTGCTTCTTTTCTTGGGATTACCCCTGTCTCCTTTAGCCGGTTGCGAAACGAATTGGCTAAAAAATAAGACATCCTGCATTTCTTATCATTTGATAACGCTCTTCTTATCAATTGATAATCACCAGTGCCTTACTACCCCGTTTCTTTACATCAGTAACGGACTCAGCGAAGCACAGTATTGCTTAGCGAGATCGCGAGAAGCTGAAATTTATCAGAGACCTTACTTTATCGATACTAAAAATATCTTTCACAACTTAAAAAAACATTATGAAACGTCTAACCATCCTGATCTTCCTAATTGGGTTAATCGTAGAGGTATCACAAGCCCAATCGCAGCAGAGCAATAAAGAATTGCACTTGTATCTTACCGGAGGCATTAAGCTTTTACAACCGAAATACTTTAACCTGGAAACCAATATTTCGCCCGACTTCATCCCCACAATTGGTGGCGGAGCCTTATGGCAGGTGAAGAAATTTCAGGTAGGGGGAGAGTTTACTTACACAGATGGCAAAAAGCAAACGTCAGAATTTGGCACCATCTTCACAGGAATTAATTTCAATTTAATTGGCGGATATGGTTGGAAGCTGGGGCAAAAACTTACGCTAACCGTTCAATCTGGCTTTGGATATAGTCTCTATCATTTGTCATTGACAGATAAGAACTACAGCGGCAATGCCAATCTGAATACTGCTATCTATCACAACTTTATTTATACGGTCCCGGTCTC
>DAOOCD010000009.1:0-22346 GCA_035408225.1 Cyclobacteriaceae bacterium
TAACGTCTGATTTCAGAGTCCTAATTCTTACCTTTCTGAAAAGAAAAACAATAGAAGGAACTCCTTGTTAGTTGTATGTATTAGAACAAAGCTTCAGAAGAAATTTATATCGCGCCATGAGTATCAACCTGAATCTTAAATTTTCAAATCAGCAAAAAGATTTTTTTGTAACTCTTAATCAACGCGTCAACGCCTATTTTAAAAACAATAAAATTGAGCGCACTGCCAACACCGAAATGGTTATCAAAACCATTTTTATGTTTTCTCTTTACCTGATTCCTTACTTTCTGCTAATCGGTGGAATTACTTCAAATGGGTGGGTGATGCTTGGCCTTTGCGCAGTGATGGGGTTAGGTATGGCTGGTATCGGACTTTCAATTATGCATGATGCCAATCATGGTTCTTATTCTAATAAACCCTGGGTGAATAATCTGCTCGGCCTCTCTCTTAATTTAGTGGGCGGACACGACCTCAACTGGAAAGTCCAACATAACGTGCTTCATCACACTTACACCAACGTGCATGACGTGGATGAGGACATTAGTCCGCGAGGAATAATCCGTATGGGTCCGGAATCCAAGTGGATACCATTACATAAATATCAACATTACTATGCCTGGTTTTTCTATGGGTTGATGACGTTGGTATGGGTTACAGTCAAAGATTTTTCCCGCCTCATCAAATATCAACGTGAGGGGTTAGTCAAAAAGCAACGGACTTCAGTAACTAAAGAATGGATTGTGATGGTTGCTACCAAAATTGTTTACTTCAGCTATATTTTTGTTATACCTATGTGGTTGCTTCCTGTCTCTTTCGGCCAGGTGGTAATCGGTTTTCTGGTAATGCATTACATTGCTGGTTTCATTCTGGCAATGATCTTTCAACCTGCACATGTCGTGGAGGGAACTGAGTACCCCATGCCCGATGAACAAGGCAATCTCGAAAATACGTGGGCCATTCATCAACTTCGTACCACAACCAATTTTGGTCATAGAGAAAAAATATTCTCCTGGTATGTGGGTGGGCTGAACTATCAGGTTGAGCATCACCTCTTCCCGAATATTTGTCACGTTCACTATCGCGACATTGCAAAGATCGTAGAACAAACAGCAAAAGAATTTAACTTACCTTATAAGTCTAAAGAGACTTTCTTTGAGGCTGTAGCGGCCCATGCTCGCATGTTAAAAATTCTTGCTCAAAAACCTGCGCCTAAAATGGCGCGAGTAGCTGTAGCGGCTTAGTTTCATTGCAAGATCTCCCGTAGCACTGGCAGAGACTTCATCTCACCGAAATTATCTATGTGGCTGCTGTAAAATCTGAGTAGGCAGATTAGCAGCGTTTGTCTCTGATCATAGCTCATTGCGAGGGGACTACTGTAATCTGATGCTAAAAGATTTTTAAGTAATACTTCATCTTCTACATTAATCCAGTTTCCGCCAAGTACTTCTTCGGTGAGATTAGGACCAAAACCCAGGTGCTTACTCAAGCCTACTAAAAAATGCAGATGAAAGTTTTCCGGTTTTTGAAGGCCATCCAGAATCATTAGTGAATTAGCTATGAACTCATGAATTTCATCGGCATGACTTTGCTCCTTTACCGATTTATTCAACACCTCGTTAATAAACATTGCGATGGCTGATTTTCTCACATCGCTGGAAAGCGATTTATAGGGGTGATAACATTTCACTTCCTTAATGCGCAGGATGTTGGCGTTCTCTTTATGATAGACAATCATGTCGAGCAATGTAAGCGGCTGATAAAGGGCAATTTTACTTTTCTTCGAGCTGCTACGCACCCCATTTACAATATAACTCTGTAACCCAAACAACTCAGTAAAGATGTTAGCGATAATGGAAGTCTCGCCATACTTAGTAAATCGAAAAACAACACCTTTAGTTTTATGGAGCACTGCTATTTTTTGCGGTTTTTTAAATCAGCAAAAAAGGCTTGTCGACTTCGGGCTTCATATGAGTCTTTTTCTCCAAGCATTACCTTGGCATCGTTAGAATTAAGGCGAAAAGAAAATGAAGCCAACTCGCCTGTGGCTGCGCAAATAGCATGGACCTTCGTAACATATTCTGCCACGGCAAGTAAATTAGGCATGGGACCAAAGGGTTTACCTTCATAATCCATATCCAGCCCAGCTACAATCACCCGCTTGCCGCTATTGGCCAGCGTATTGCACACTTCAATAATAGCATCATCAAAAAACTGAGCTTCATCAATGCCTACAACATCACAATCCCCAGCAAGCAAAATAATATCATTAGCAAAGTTGACAGGCGTAGAACGTATCTCGCGTTCGCTGTGTGACACAATTTTCTGATCGTGGTAACGGGTATCAATGGTCGGTTTAAAGATCTCAACTTTTTGCTTGGCAATCAGTGCCCGATTGAGCCTGCGAATTAGTTCTTCAGTCTTACCCGAAAACATGCAGCCACAGATTACTTCAATCCAACCGCTTTTACCGGGTCGGTTGCTTCTACCTAACTGAGGTTCAATAAACATACTGCAATTTAAAGGTTTAGTAATCCGGAAAACAGACGTGTGCGCATAGGTTAATCTGAATAAATCAGATGCGGTAACTTATACTCATCAGGAACCCGAACTAAACAATAACCAACCAACGTTACCTGGCAAGCCAACCGTTCATTCTCAGCCAGATCTCCTTTTTTTCGGTAATTCAATTCGGCCTCCGATAGTGCAGTTAGCTGGTCCGAACCTTCCAGCACAACCATCTTGCAGGTCGTGCAACGGCCCTTCCCTCCACAGGCATGCATCCAATCTATATGGCTTCCTTGTAGTAACTTCAAAACCGATGTTCTCTGTCCATTCCCCAAGACTTCTTTTTGAGCCAAATTTTCAATTACTATCTTTACCATAACAACCTTACTGCTGAAATGAGTTGGGTTGACAAGAATACAAAAATATTAGCTCATGGACGAGAAGATTAGTTTGAAGGCAGTAGACCAATATGCAATTCAGTATGCCAATCTATTGGCCGACTCATTCTTTTCGAAAAAAGAAAAAATCACTGGGTCAGAGATCCTTTCTCTATGCGAAATCAAGCAGGTAAATCTATTCGTTATTAACGAATTACTGGATGCGTGGAAACAAGAGAGTCAAAAACTTAAAAGTCCTTATTTCGATTATCAAGCCAAACCCGTTGTGGAAATTCTGAATCAATTTCAGAATACCTTAAGCAATCACATATTAATTGGAAAGCAGGACTTTCTCCCGCTATTAAAAAAAGGAGTTAGTCAAACTCTCTATTTGATTCTCGCCCCTTATGATTTCTATTCAGACACTCTTGAAGGTAAGGGTAGTGAGACCCTTGATATTAACGAGCTGAAGAATAAAGTTAAATACATTAAAATCAATCGGGCTCCCTTAGAAAAACTGGTCGATCATCTGGGCGAGAAGAAATCAGACATCATCTCCGGTAAGGAAGCTTTTGCCTTGCTGGATCATATTCTGGAAGAAGTAAATTTTACTCCGGAAGATTTTGAACCTTACCTTTCGATATTGAGCAAACTGGTGCCTATTAGCATTGAAAAATTCTACGATGCAAAGACACCGCAACCCGTCCCTATTGTTCAATCATCGCCCATAATAAAGACACAGCCTCAAATTAAATCTCCTCTTGTTGGTCAACCCATTGAAAGTAAACCAACACCCACCCTGGCCGATAATTTAGCGAAACAGAAAATCACCAGACTCAAGGAAAGCCTAACGATCAATCAGAAATTCATGTTCACTAAAATTTTGTTTCATGGAGATTTTGAGATTTTCTCGGAGGCGATTGATAAGTTAGATCGGTTTGACAACCTAACACAAGCCATGCGTTTTCTGGACGAAGGGTATCCCGACTGGGATAAGGAAAGCGAAGAATATGAAGAGTTCCTCGAAATCGTTCAGAATCGTTTCAGCTAATGGGCTGACTTATCTATCAATCAGATCCTTTGCAACACCTGACCGCGGTGGGCATCTAACTTCAAAAGAATAAACAATAGAATAGTAAAGCCCCAGAGGGACGAGCCTCCGTAACTGAAAAAAGGAAGCGGGATTCCGATTACCGGAAATAAGCCGATGGTCATTCCAATATTTACAGCAAAGTGAAAAAAGAAAATACTGGCTACACTATATCCGTAAGCCCGTGCAAACCTATTCTTTTGACGCTCCGCGATAAATACGACTCGTAATAAAAGAGCCATGAACAATGTAATCACGACTAGGCTGCCGAACCAGCCATGCTCCTCTCCAATGGTACAGAAAATAAAATCCGTGCTTTGCTCCGGCACAAAATCAAATTTGGTTTGAGTGCCTTTTAGAAATCCCTTACCCATAAACCCTCCACTACCAATGGCGATTTTAGACTGAGTAACATTCCAGTTTATCCCCATCGGATCAAAATTCGGATTCACCAACGCCTCAAGTCTCTTCTTATGCCGGATTGGTAATACGTTGTTTATTACATAGTCAAAACTTTGTATGGTTAATATAATGAGCAAAGCACCGGCACTCAATGGTAAAATTCTCTTTACGGTACGTTTGCCGAAGAATACAACTACTGTAAGGATTACCACAATTGCTCCATACAAATACCATTGATTTTCAACAATCAAGGTTAGTATGGCAATAATGGCCATGGAAACTCCAACTATTAAGAGAAACGGGGACATACCTTCCCTATAAAAAACTAACAGAAAAGATGCAAATACAATCGCAGTTCCAAAGTCCTTCTGCAAAAGAATCAAGCCCATGGGAACAACGATGATAGCAAGTAGTAAAGCCTGATTACGCAGGTTGTCCATCTTAAATCCGACAGATCCGATAACTTTTGCAACAACCAGTGCCGTTGCAAACTTGGCAAACTCAGAAGGCTGAAGGCCGAATGATCCTATTCCAAACCAAGACTTATTTCCACCAACTTCCTTACCAATAACTGGTATAAGCAAAAGTGCAAACAACACCAAGCCGTAAAACAGATAGGCAAAGGTTTCGTAGAAACGCATATCAATAATGATAATCGCGAGAATTATTACGAATGAAGCAATAATGAAAAGGAGCTGGCGACCAGAGTTGAGTGAAATGTCCCAGATGTTTTGGCTGGCGTTTGCATCAAAAACTACCGCATAAATATTTATCCAACCCATTGCTATAAGTAGGATGTATAGCAACACGGCTACCCAATCCAACTTACCCGATATGTCAAGTTCGTTTCTCATTCAAACTTACCATTGAGTACATATTGTTCGATGTTTGGCCGTTTGCTTGCGCCAAATAAATATTTTTCAATCATAAGACTTGCTATAGACGCAGCCGCACGAGCGCCCTGACCAGCATCTTCCACATAAACAGAGATGGCGATCTTAGGATTATCACGGGGCGCAAAAGCAATAAATACTGAGTGATCAAATAGCGGGGGTGCATTCTGAACGGTGCCGGTTTTTCCACAGACTATTACATCGGCCAACTTAGCCCTTCGACCTGTGCCCTCTTCTACTACCTTTTGCATTGCGTCAACCGCCACAATAAAGTAAGAAGAGTCAATTGTTGTGTAATGACGCTCCTGATATTGAGGTAATGGTTTTCCGTTCTCGCCAATCGCCTTCACAAGATGAGGCGTGTAATAATGGCCTTGATTAGCAATTATTGCCGCAAAGTTGGCCATCTGGATAGGCACTACAAGATTTTCGCCTTCACCAATGGCAAGTGAGTAAATGTTGGAAAATTTCCAGGCCTGACTCCGGTAGGCACGATCGTAGTAGGCAGGTGTTGGTACTAACCCTTCCTTTTCATTGGGCAAGTCAATGCCCAGTTTTTTTCCAAAGCCGAAACTCATAATGTGTTTATCCCATTCAGCAAGGCCAATGCGTGTATCCCCAAAAGGGTCATCCACCTTACCCTGGTTTAACATACGCCTTAATACATTATGGAAATATGGATTGCATGAGTTGGCAATGGCCCCGCGCAGATCTTCGTTGGTATGAGCACCATGACAATTAATAATCGAACGGTCGCACCGGATGCGAGTATCGGGTGTGATCACTTTCTCCTGTAATGCCGTCATCGCCTGAGCGATTTTAAAAATTGAGCCCGGCCTGTACTGAGCCATTAATGGTCTATTGAAGAGCGGCTTGAGTGTATCGTTACTGATCAATTTAAAATTAGAACTGTAACTCCTGCCTGTAAGGAGATTAGGATCATAGGAGGGACCAGAAACCAAGGAAAGAATTTCCCCTGAGGATGGTTCAATCGCAACGATACTTCCTGATTTTCCTTTCATTAAAAACTCCCCATACTGCTGCAGGTCAATGTCTATACCCGTAATAAGATTCTGGCCCGGAACAGAAAGGGTATCGTATTCGCCATTCTTAAACGAACCCTTCTCAATCCCTTTAACGTTGCGCAGTTTAAATCTCACTCCACGTTTGCCTCGTAACTGTTCTTCATAGTAAGCCTCGATGCCACTTTGCCCAACATAATCTCCTTGCTTATAAATTTTAGATGCATCCCTGGATAAACTCTCCTTGCTTATTTCACTTACATAGCCAAGCGCATTGGCAAGCGCTGGAGCCGCATACGATCGTGTAGTACGGGCTTGCACATAAAACCCCGGAAACTCATCCAGCTGATCTTGTACTTTAGCGAAATCAACATTTGACAGTTGGTTCATGAAAAGCGTTGGCTTGAAAGGAGAGTATTCCTTTCGGGCCTTCATTTCTTTGAACTTTAATTGCAACTCTTCGCGCGATATTTCAAATACACTGCAGAACTTCGTTGAGTCAAACTTCTTGACATCCTTTATAACAACTTGCAAATCGTATTCCGGTGAATTGAATACGATTAGTTTTTTATTACGATCATAGATAAGGCCCCGAAAGGGATATTCCACCTGTCGTAAAATGGCATTGCCATCTGCCAATTCAGCATAACGACTATCCAATACCTGAATAAAGAAAAGTTTGATGAGAAAAATAATACCCACCAGAAGAAATACAACCTGCACTATTTCCTTTCTGCCTTCATTCATAACCGTCTGCGCTGAGGAGATAAATACTGCAGTAAAATAATGGTAGTCATTGTGAACATCAGACTGGCTACAATTTTCAGCATGGTGTACCAAAACAAGGCGAAGCCCGATGCTTCAACAAAAAACAATACAAAGTGATGAAGGAATACCAATGGCAGGGAATAAACCAAAAACCATTGCAGTCCATTGGCCATAACCGTAGCCGAAGAATTGGAATCATAGCCGCCCTGAGGGGTTATGGTGGCCAGCCAGGAATTTCTTAAATATGAAACCAACACCGTAGCCAGTGCATGCAAACCCATACTATCGTAAAATATGTCGATGGTAAATCCCAATACGAATCCAATCAACATTAAAACCAATGAATTAAGTTCGATCGGAAGCAGCAAAATAAACGCGATGTATAAAAAGCAAAAAGCAGAATTGAACAGCACGAGGTTTCTTAGCACAAGCACTTGCGCAAATACATAAACAAAAAATAAAATAAACTGTATGATGCCCGAACGACTCATTTTGGATCTCCTATGGTTATGCGTTCCAATGAATCCTTTTCACTTTTCAAACGGCTCTTCACTATTTCCACAAAAGCCAAGCGACCAAAGTCTTGCGACAACTCTATCCGAATATCCCAAAAAGGAGTTTCTTCTTTGAGATTGACCGCCCGGATAATGCCTACTAATACACCTTCCGGAAATACGGCATTATACCCCGAGGTAACAACTGAATCACCGACCATCGGTTCAGCATGCCGGGGTATGAACAGCAAGTTCGAATACCGCATATTCAATCCATCCCATCGCACGCTGCCAAATTGATTGGTTCTCTTGATAACACTGGAAACCTGTTCGTCTACATTCAGGAGCGAGATCAATACCGCATAGTGCTCAGATACCGACTTCACTTTTCCAACTGCACCTGCATCACTAATAGCAGCCATACCAGGAGTAATACCATCAGCAGCTCCTTTATTAACGGTGATAAAGTTTTTATACAGGTTGGTTGAATTACTCATCACCTTCGCACTTACATATTCAAACTGATTCAACCGAGCCGAATCAGTTATGCCTTGAATTTGCTGATTCTTCTTTTCGAGTTGAGTGCGCAGGGCGGCATTCTCGTACGATAGTTCTTCGTTGATTGTACGAAGGGAGAAATACTCTCTTACGCCTTGCGAGAAACCCAGAATATTGGCAGCTAACCGATTAGAGGAATTAAAGTACTTAGTGCTTTGGTATTGATTATTTTCAATAACCAGCCAGGCACATGATAACTCCAAAAGTAAGAAAGTGAAAAAAGCCCGGTACTCGTAAATAAAATTTAAGAGCCGCTCCATCCATTAAGTCATCAACACTTTTCTGTAATGTTCAAGATTCTTTAAGGTAGCTCCGGTTCCTCTCACCACAGCACGAAGTGGATCGTCTGCCACATGTATAGGTAACTTTGTCTTCAAAGAAAGTCGTTTATCTAAGCCGCGTAACATAGCACCGCCTCCCGTCAAGTAAATACCTTGTTCGTAAATATCGGCAGAGAGTTCGGGTGGTGAAAGTTCAAGTGCTTTGAGTACAGCCTCTTCTAATTTTGAAATAGATTTATCCAACGCAAAGGCAACCTCTGAATAAGAAATCTTGATGGTCTTAGGTATACCCGTCATCAGGTCACGACCGCGAATTTCATAATCATCGGGACCGTCATCAAGTTCGGTTAAAGCAGAACCTACTTCGATTTTAACGCGTTCCGCGGAGCGCTCGCCAATCAATAGGTTATGTTGCCTACGCATATAATCGAGTATATCACGATTGAAGGTATCCCCGGCAATGCGAATTGATTGGTCGCAAACAATTCCTGATAAAGCGATAACAGCGATATCGGTAGTACCGCCACCAATATCCACAATCATATTGCCCACCGGTTGTTCAATGTCAATGCCAATACCAATTGCAGCAGCAATCGGTTCGTGAATCATATACACTTCTTTTGCATTGGCATGTTCAGCTGAGTCGCGTACAGCACGCTTCTCCACTTCGGTGATTGCAGATGGGATACAAATGACCATGCGCAAAGAAGGTGGAAAAAGTTTTCGGCCTGTGTCGATCATTTTGATCATACCACGAATCATCATCTCCGCAGCATGGAAGTCGGCAATTACTCCTTCCTTGAGTGGTCGAATAGTCTTGATGTTATCATGAGTTTTTTCATGCATTTGCATGGCCTCGCGGCCGATAGCAAGCACTTTACCCGTGGCCCGATCTAACGCAATAATAGATGGTTCATCTACAACCACTTTATCCTTGTGAATTATCAATGTATTGGCGGTTCCCAGGTCTATAGCTATGTCCTGAGTAAAGAAATCAAAAAGTCCCATTCGTTCCCGTAAGGTTAAAAAGTTATAAAGCCCGAAATTACAGAAATATTCCGGGGAATTTTAAGTGTAAACTGTCGAAAAACTTACAGCGTATTAATGCTTAAAGTGTCTGATGCCGGTGAAGACCATCGCCATATTATTCCGGTCACAATAGTCGATCGAGTCCTGGTCTTTGATAGAGCCACCCGGTTGAATCACGGCTTCTATCCCGTACTGATGAGCAATCTCAACGCAATCAGGGAATGGGAAGAAAGCATCTGAGGCCATAACTGCACCTTTAAGGGTAAAGCCGAAAGTTCCTGCTTTCTCAATGGCTTGCTTTAAAGCATCTACACGACTGGTTTGACCTACACCGCTGGCGATTAACTGACCATTTATCGCCAAAATAATCGTATTCGACTTGGTGTGTTTGCAAATTTTGCTGGCAAAGAGTAGCGCCTCAACTTGTTCTGAGGAAGGAATGCGTTTGGTTACTGGTTTTAAGTCTTCTTTTGAATCTGTCTTTAGATCCAGGTCTTGTTCGATTACTCCGTTTAGCAGACTTTTGAATTGCTTCCGGCCACTAAGTGCTTCCTTCTGACGAAGGATTATCCGGTTCTTCTTCGATTTAAGAAGCTCAAGGGCAGCAGGCTCAAATCCAGGAGCAATCAGAATTTCAAAAAAGAGCTTGTTGATTTCCTCAGCTGCAGCCAAATCAATTTTTTGATTGGTTGCAAGCACTCCGCCAAAAGCAGAAATGGTATCAGCTTGAAACGCCTTCTGGTAAGCAGTCTTTACATCGGCTGCAGTAGCTACACCACAGGCATTGGTGTGCTTGATGATCACAAAAGCAGTTTGGCCTTCAAATTCCTTCACCAGATTGATTGCCGCATCGACATCAACCAGATTATTGTAAGAAAGCTCCTTTCCATTAAGCTGGTCAAACAGGCTTTCCAAATCCCCATAAAACACACCTTGCTGATGTGGATTTTCGCCATAGCGTAACACTTTGCCCTGCTGAAAACTAGATTTGAAACTTGGCAACTGTTGCTCCTGGTTGAAATACCGGAAAATGGCTGAATCGTAATGCGAAGTAACATCAAACGCTTTAGCTGCAAATCTTTTCCGGTCGGCCAGATTTGATGAGCCATTCTTTGTCTGAAGTAAAGCAAGCAATTCTTGGTATTGGGTGCGCGCTGAAACTATTAACACATCATTAAAATTCTTCGCTGCACCACGAATCAGGGAAATGCCGCCAATGTCAATTTTCTCTACAATATCTTCTTCACTGCCACCTTTCGCTACTGTCTCTTCAAAAGGATAAAGGTCTACAATCACCAAATCAATAGGCGCAATTTTAAACTCTTGAGCTTGTTTTACATCGCCTGATTCATCTCTTCTGAAAAGAATTCCTCCGAAAACAGCCGGATGAAGAGTTTTTACACGTCCCCCAAAAATGGAAGGATAGCCTGTCAGTTTTTCAACGGGAATAACAGAGTAACCCAGTTTCTCTATAAATTCCTGAGTGCCTCCTGTAGAGACAAACTCTACTCCTTGTTTGCCAAGTAGATGGATGATAGGTTCAAGATGATCTTTGTAATAAACGGATATAAGTGCGCGGGTAATTTTCTTCGATGACATGGTTGAGAGTTGAAGTGCAAAAATGCAGGATTAAAGTGGAAAGAACCAAAGATTTCACGCAAAGGCGCCAAGCTCGCTAAGGCGATTTTAGAGGTTGTGGACAATCCGTTGAATTCCAGATTTGATCAAGGACTCATTGAAATTAACTAGCAAACCCAATTTTAGCCTTGTCAACCTAAGATAAGTCAATACCTGCTTTTGGTGTACCGGAGTAATTGCTTCAACTGATTTAATCTCCACGATCACTTTATTTTCAACGATCAAATCGGTTCTAAATCCGATCTCCATTTTAATTGACTTGTAAATTACGGGTAGTTCCTTTTGGCGTTCAACAAAAAGCCCCTGTTGATTCAATTCAAAGCAAAGGCATTCTTCATAAACTGACTCAAATAGACCCGGTCCAAGCTCTTTATGGATTTGATAGCAAGAATTAACAATTATTTTGGAGAGTTCGTTTTCTGACATAGGCTTCATGTTTTATTTACTCGTTAGTTAATGGTCAAGCAAGGTGCAAAGCCCACAAAAAATAAATTAACCGATCAAAACTTAGCGATCTTTGCGTCTTAGCGTGAATTAAAAATATGAAACTCTTTCTCAACCTCGAACTTAGAAACTGGCAAGAGTCGGGCTACGAAAAACCACTGCTCACCTTCGCCTCTTCTCTTTCCAGTGATTTGATAGGTGCTGAGATGGATAATCAATCGGATGCATCGATAGCCGATTTGGTAATCCGACTTTGTGATCAGGTACAATTCATTTTTATTTTGATTCAGGCGCAACCGAATGAACCATTAGGGGCTGCTTTGAAATTATTAAATCATTTGCTACGCACCCCTGAAAAAATCCATTCTGTAGTGATTTCAGGAAATCATGAACACACGCAGAAGTTGATGACTACAATTGGTAAACGATTTAAAAAGGAAGGTGATCCTGAAAAGATTAAAACCTGGATCGAAGAATTTGCCTCAGCTTAAGCCCGGCAAGTAGTCACGCTCTTCGAAGGCTTCGGCTTCGATAGAAAAATCATCAGCATCCATAAAAGCTGGAAACTTATCGCGATACGCCTGCAACGAGTGAGCGTTTAATTCAAGTGTTTTAATGGCCTCCACACTCTCAACCGAGAAGAATGAATCTCCTTTAGGCCCTATAAAGGATGAGTACCCATTATATTCAATGCCGTTTCCATCAAGGCCAACGCGGTTAACGCCTACTGCGTAACTTAAATTTTCTATCGCACGTGCCTTTAACAAAGTTTCCCATGCGGTAGATCTTACCATGGGCCAATTGGCAACATATACAAGTAAATCGTAAGCGGGCTTTTTAAGAGATGCATTCCAACGATTGCGGCTCCAAACCGGAAACCGCAGATCATAGCAAATCAAAGGGCAAATTCTCCAGCCCTTCCAATGTCCAATTAATAGACTTTCTCCTGGTGTATAGACCTGATGTTCGTCTGCCATACGGAACAAGTGCCGTTTATCGTAGGTTTTATAGTTTCCACCTGGCTCCATCCATAGCAGCCTGTTGTAAAAGCGGTCATGGACGTTTGCAATAAAACTTCCCAAAATCAAGGCACCGGTTTGGTCAGCCATCTGCTTCATCCATTTGAACGTGCGCATATTCATATGCTCGGCCAGCCTGGGAGCCTGCATGGTAAAGCCTGTAGTAAACATTTCAGGCAGGACAATCACATCTGTAGATTCTCCAATCTGCCAAATTTTCTCCTCAAACATGGCCAAATTAGCCCCAATGTCTTCCCAATGGAGATCAGCTTGGATGATGGTGATTTTTAAATCCTGCATAAGGGTAGCAAACGGACTGCAAAGAAAGCAATACGGGCTCAAATTTTGAACCCTTTGCTTAATAAAAACCCGTTAAAGTTTTCGAAGTATAGTGCCAGCCTTTTCGAGGGTCTCCTCGCCTTTGGCAAAGCAAAAGCGCAGGAGTTTGTGGTCGGATTTATCCTGATAAAAGGCAGATACGGGAATAGGTGCCAGTTTTTTGTCCTTTGTCATCCATTCGGCCATTTCCATCTCTTTTAAATCAGAAACAGATTCATAAGAAAGAAGCTGAAAATAACTTCCATGGCTTGGGATCGGTTTCAACGATGAACCTTTAATCTGCTCCCGGAAGAAGTCGCGTTTTTGTTGATAGAACTTGCCGAGGCGAAGATAATTATCTGGATTGCCAAGATATTCTGCCAGCGCCAATTGAACAGGAGTATTTACGCTGAACGTAATGAATTGATGGGCTTTGCGGATTTCTTTGGTTAAAAACTCCGGAGCTACGGTATAGCCCACCTTCCAGCCCGTAGCATGAAAGGTTTTACCAAACGAAAACACAGCTACACTTTGAGCGGCCAGCTTGGAAAATTTTAAAACGCTTTGATGAGTCTGGTCATCAAAAATTATTCTCTCATACACCTCATCACTCAACACTATTAAATTGTGATCAAGAGCAATTTGCTCCAGCCTTTTAAGATCATCTTCACCCAAAATCGCACCCGTGGGATTATGCGGAGTATTGATCATGATCATTCTGGTGCGCGATGTGATTTTCAGGCGTACTTCCTCCCAGTTAATCGAAAAAAATGGTGGCGATAATTTTATGTGGATGGGTTTCCCTCCATTTAGCCTGACAGCGGGATCGTACGAGTCATAGGCGGGATCAAACATGATCACCTCGTCACCTTCCTTAACAAAAGCAGCAATGGCAGAAAAAATAGCCTCTGTACCTCCGGCTGTCACAGTTACTTCCGTTTCAAAGTCAGTAGGTCTGTGGTACGTTTTTGCAACAAGATCAGCAATTGCCTTTCGTAAAACGGGTGTACCCGGCATAGGTGCATACTGATTGTGCCCGGCCTTCATGTTTTTATAAACGAGTTCAATCAGTTCCTGGGATACAGGAAAATCGGGGAAGCCTTGGGAAAGATTAATGGCACCGTTCTCCAATGCCATGCGTGACATGACTGTGAAAATTGAAGTCCCAACTTCAGGAAGACGGGAGTTAATATTCAAGATTCAAAATTTAGAATTGAAAACTAAATTGATGACAAATTCCATTTTTGAATATGGAATCTGGAATTACTTTCTCAAAGGAGCTAAAATTCGATAATCCGTATCCACATCTCCCTTACTGATATTCGCCAGTTTACCTTTTAGCATCCGCTTCTTTAGGGGGGTCAAATAATCGATGAACAACTTCCCTTCAATATGATCGTATTCGTGCTGAATAATGCGGGCTTTCATTCCGGTGAATTCCTCTTCAAATGCATACCACTTCTCATCAAAATACTTAATCCGAACTTTCTCCTTTCGCCAAACATCTTCCCGAATGTTGGGGATACTCAGGCACCCTTCTTCGAAGTCCCATTCTTCTCCTGTCTCTTTTAGAATAACAGGATTTACAAAAACCTTCTTGAAATCGACCAGGGTGGGCTCATCTTCCAACGTTGTTCCATCGACCACAAAGAGGCGAACGCTTTTACCGATTTGTGGAGCCGCCAAACCAATACCGTGAGCCCCGTGCATCGTTTCATACATGTCCTGAACCAACTCCTTCAAATCTGTTCCCTCCTTAATATCGGTGGCCCGCTTTCTTAATACCGCATCGCCATATACTACTATCGGATAAACCATCGCTTAAAAAATTAAACTACAAAGGTAGGGTACAATCAATGAATTTTAAGCCTTCACCTTACGAATTTGAAGTCATAAACCCTTCATTTGAAGATAATCCTGCAAAATGAGAGTGGCACTGATTTTATCAACATTACCCTTGACCTGCCGGTCCTTCTTCTTCATACCACCCGAAATCATTGCCCGTTGAGCAATTGAACTGGTAAACCGCTCGTCTATAGTTTGAATCGGTTTTCCCGGGAAAGTTTTCATGAATAACTCAATGAATCTTCTTACTGCCGGGGCCGTTTCCGAATCGGTGTTATTCATTTGCTTAGGCATTCCAATCACTACCTCATCCACCGTTTCTTTCTGAAAATATTTTACCAGAAAATTAATCAACCCTGAAGTTTCAACAGTTTCCAGAGCGGTAGCAATAATTCTCATGGGATCAGTAACAGCCAGGCCGGTGCGTTTGGTTCCGTAATCAATTGCCAGAATTCTTCCCATCTGAGATTTAGAGAAAAGTAATATCTAGTTGAGCCGGGCTTTCTCAAAGAACTTCTTCTTCACTTCATTTTCAAGAGCCATCGCTTTGGGAAATAAAATCTCATTTTCAACCTGGGCATGTAATTTTAAACTCTTTTCAAATTGAATCAACTCGTTATAGATAACTTTCACATGCAAAGGCGCATCCTGGGTCAAGTGATAATCTTTTGTTATTTTTCGAATCCCCCGCATCTCCTCATCGTGTGCTTCATGTTCCAGCGCACAACGTTGCAATGAGTGTTTCTCCATCAACTGATATAGTTCAGAAGGATTGAAATGCCCACGGCCGGCACGCTCCAAAATGCGGATGTACTTGAAAAGAGTATCTTCCTCTTCATAGATGTGATGAATGAAGTCTTCGAGAAATAAAGGAAACAATGCCTTAAGGTCTTTTTCTATCAAATCATACTCAATGTGATTTGCTTTGAAACTCTCAACAAGCCTACCGATGTAAGGTAGTTTATGTTTTATGAATAAATGATGCGTGTGCTTAAGGTATTCAATAATCAGGTCAATCGGATAGCTGATAAGAGGAAGGTCGGATTCCTGAAAATTCTCATTGGGTGACTCTAATTCACGAACTACAATATCCACGCTCAAACCTTTTTCCTGACAAACTTGTTCGAGGGTTTGTTCTGAATACTCATAAAATTTGATGCCGAAATAGAACAATACATGAGCACGTATCTTGTCCTGATCTACCAACTCTCCAATTCTTTGGCTTTTTAAGGCTATTTTTTCCATCAATCAGGTAAATATAGTAAACTCAATTTTAGCTAATTTCTAACCTTAACAATTAATTTGGAAGTCCGTTTAAAGAACTAGTATCGCAACGAAATATTATGGAGGAACAGAAAAATACATCGTACCAAATCAGTTTGCCATTGATTTTATGCATCGGTCTGGCAGCCGGGGTGTTGATTGGGGCCAGCCTGACCAATAAAACGGGCTCAGGCGATATCAGCAATGATGTGCAAAAATTCAGGGAGGTGCTAAGCCTGGTGAAAAACGAATACGTGGATGAAGCCGAAACAGACGTGTTGGTTGAAGATGCCATCGAACATATGCTGGGTAAGTTAGACCCCCACAGCTCTTACCTCTCTGCTAAAGACCAGGTGGCTGCCAATGAGGATCTTCGTGGAAACTTTGAAGGTATTGGTATCGAGTATAATATTTTCCATGATACCCTGGTGGTAGTTTCTGCCCTTAGTGGTGGCCCTTCAGAATCAGTTGGCTTACGATCAGGTGATAAAATAGTGAAGGTGAATGAAACAAACATTGCCAGCATTGGATTGTCAATTCCTGATGTGCAACGATATCTTAAAGGCCCCAAGGGCACCGAAGTAAAAATTGAAGTGATCCGGAAAAACGTTAAGGAGCCAATCACATTTACCATTATTCGTGACAAGATTCCTCAGTTTTCAGTCGATGCTTCTTATATGGTTACACCGGATGTCGGATATATCAAAGTAAACCGTTTTTCACAAACCACTCATAGTGAAGTGAAAGACGCTGTTAGCAAACTGAAAAAAGAAGGCATGACAAAACTTATTCTTGACCTTCAGGGTAATGGAGGCGGGTACCTGGATCAGGCAGTTGGGATTGCCGATGAATTTTTAGTCAAGGGAGAAAAAATAGTTTTCACCAAAGGCCAGGAAATGAAGTATAACGAAGATCATTTTGCAACAACCCAAGGGGATTTTGAACAAGGGGATCTTATTGTGCTTGTAAATGAAAGCAGCGCTTCGGCCTCAGAAATTGTTGCCGGTGCCTTACAGGATAATGACAGGGCTTTAATCGTAGGCCGCAGATCGTATGGAAAGGGATTGGTGCAACGTCCATTTAGTTTGAATGATGGATCTGAGGTGAGGCTGACGATCTCAAGATACTATACTCCCAGTGGTCGCTCTATTCAAAAACCGTATGATGACCTGGATGAATATGATAAAGACATTACCAAGCGCTATAAGCATGGGGAGTTCTTCTCCGCTGATAGCATCCGGTTTAATGACTCTTTAAAGTATGAAACTCAGAACGGAAGATCAGTTTATGGAGGGGGTGGCATCATGCCTGATTATTTCGTGCCGCTGGACACCACTTCAAGCAGTAAATATTTCAATGAACTTTTCAATGCTAATATTTTACGGGAATATGCCTTTATGTTTGCCGAACAAAATGAATCTCAATTAAAAGAAAAAGGATATAGAGCATACTTACAAAATTTTGAAGTGAATGATGCGATGTTAAGCAGGGTCGTGGTGATGGGTATCAAAAATAAAATTGAAGCTCGTCCCAATGATTTGGCTAAAAACAAACGACTCTTCAAGGTATACCTGAAGGCCGAGATTGCGCGCAACGTGTGGGACAACCAAAGCTTTTACCCAATCATTAACGAAACGAATGAAGTTCTTCAACAAGCCATTAAACTCTTCGACCGGATTCCGGAATTGAACAGAAGTAAAATGTAGAATTCGGGATTGACAAATTCAGGAACTCACCTCTGATTTATAAAAGGGGTGAGTTCTTTTTTTGTACCTTCACCGTAAGAAAATTTTCAGTCAACTTACACACTATGTACTACCACCATCTAGGAAATATTCCGCACAAACGCCATACACAGTTTCGTCAGCCCGATGGCAGTTTATATAAAGAAGAACTTGTAAGCTCTGAGGGATTTTCAGGTATCTATTCAAATCTCTATCATATCAATCCACCAACGCGAATAAAATCAGTGAAAGATCCTGTTAAATATGGTCCTAAACTGATTCAGGAATATGCATTGCGTCAAACTCATTTGAATACATCAAAAGTTACAACCACCGGTGATGACTATCTGACGGCCCGCAAAGTACTTCTCGCAAATAGTGATTGTTCTATTTCAATCTGCTCTCCGGTTAAGAGAAAAATGGATTACTTCTATAAAAATGCTGAAGGCGATGAAGTAATTTTTATCCATGACGGAAAAGGTGTGTTACTCTCGCAATTTGGTAAACTGGAGATCAGGCAAGGTGACTATGTTGTAATCCCGCGCACGGTAATTTACAAACTGGAGTTTGAGGATGGACCGCTCCGGCTATTGATTGTTGAAGCAGCCTCACCGATCGAGACGGTGAAACGCTATCGCAACGAACTTGGACAACTTGGAGAGCACTCTCCGTATTGCGAACGCGACATTCGTCCGCCTCATGAGTTAATAACAGACACCAGCAGGGGTGAGTTTTTGATGAAGATAAAAAAGCAAGGCTATCTCCATCAGTATGTGTACGATTACAGCCCACTGGATTTGGTAGGTTGGGATGGCTTTTTATGGCCCTATGCTTTTTCTATTCACGACTTTGAACCCATTACCGGCCGGATTCATCAGCCGCCACCTGTACATCAGACTTTTCAGGCACACAATTTTGTGATCTGCTCGTTTGTGCCGCGATTGTTTGATTACCATCCGCAGGCTATCCCTGCCCCTTATAATCACAGTAATATTGATAGTGATGAAGTGCTTTATTATGCCGAAGGAAACTTTATGAGTCGCAGGGGTATTGAGCGCGGTTCGTTCACATTGCACCCTGGAGGATTACCGCATGGGCCACATCCCGGCACGGTAGAAAAAAGTATTGGTGCAAAAGAAACCCATGAGTTAGCCGTGATGATTGATACGTTCAAGCCCCTATACATTACCGAAGACTCCTTAGAGTTTCTCGATAAAAATTATCCTATGAGCTGGACAGATAATTCAGAAGGCGGATTTCATGAGGTGAATACACCTTGATCTTATAATTCAACATACATCAAAGCATATGAAAAATTTAATTCTGTTTCTTATTCTACTAAGCAGCGTTTCTGGTTACTCGCAGGATCTGACCGGTGCCTGGCAAAGCGGACCCGATGAGAACCGTTCCGTTATGATTGTGGCTGGTAAGTTTTTTTCGGTTGCAGTATATAATGTAAAAGACAAAACTTACACAGGCACCTATGGTGGCACCTGGCGTTTGGAAAAGGGTCAGTTTGTGGAAGTTCATGAGTTCAATACAATAAAACCGGAACTGATTGGCACTGAACAAAGAACCCCCGTGAAGACTCAAAAAGACAAACTTAGCGTTAAAGATGGCGCTGAGTTTTCTCGAATTGATAATGGAACCCCCGGATCGCTTTCTGGTGCGTGGCTGATCACAGGACGTATGGGTGAGGATGGTACTATCCAAAAGAGAATACCCGGAGCACGCAAAACAATGAAGATCTTATCAGGCACTCATTTTCAATGGATTGCTTACAACAACGAAACAAAAGAATTTTTTGGTACCGGTGGTGGCACGTACACAACTGTTGATGGTAAGTATACTGAAACAATAGAAGTATTCTCAAGAGATAATAGTCGCGTAGGCGCAAAACTTGAGTTTGATTTTTCATTTCTTGATGGAGATTGGCGGCATCGTGGTAAGAGCAGTAAAGGTGAACCCATCGATGAAATCTGGTCGAAGCGCGAGAAAATTGGACTATAACTCTTTTTATTTCATGAATGAAATAATATGAGACTTATCATCTTGATAGTAATAGGCACAATTACAATTTCGCATCCCCTCTACGCACAACAAAAAAAGAAAAGGTCTTATCCTGCGAATACTGCCAAAATTGAAAATATTAAAGCTGTGTATTCCGGCTGCACTTACGGACCATGCTACAGCTGGTGGTCAATAGTTTTAAAGGATAATAATGAGCTTTTAAAACAGTCTGGAGGTCATTATCCACCTGGTGCAAGATCAAGACATTTCGTGATTGGAACGTGGCAAATATCTGCCGATACCCTTAAGCTAAATATTGAAAAAGAGTTTTTAAATACTGAATACATGGATTCTGTGTATCGAATAGCAAACCTATATGACTGTTCAATACTCTTACCAATAGACAATTCAAAAAATTGGGACGTGTTTCTAAAGGATATCCAAGCAAAATTTGAGCAAACAGATAATTATAAAGAGTGGATTCAGTATAAAAATGCAGAAGGTGTGATCTCAGGACTCTTTTCTGACTTCGTTAGCTCGGAATATTCGACTGATAATAAACTTCTAGTGAGTCGAACTAGATATTGACTGATGAAAAGTTGAAGGCTAAATATTATTTTCGAGTCTATGCAATCCTATTCTCTCCCAATACAATTGCGTTGGTCAGATATTGATCAGAATCGGCACTTGCGCCATTCTGCTTACTATGATTACGGAGCCACGGTGCGCATTGACTGCTTCTCAAAACACGGGCTTACCAATCTTAAGTTTGAAGAACTTCGTATCGGCCCAATTCTGTTTCGTGAAGAGGCTATCTTTAAACGGGAAATAAAATTCGAAGACAAGATTACGGTTGATCTTACGGTAACCAAAGCTACATCTGATTACAGTCGCTGGAGTGTCCGTCATCATTTCTACAAAGAAGACGGAACCTTGTCTGCTATTATTAATCTGGATGGCGCCTGGATTGATGTTTTAAAACGCAAACTGGCCGTGCCAGACGAGTTTATTCAAAAAGTATTTGACGATTTTCCCAAGTCTCAGGATTTTGAATTAATTGTTATCAACAAAAAATCCTGACATAACGGTTACTGCTGATTCACCCACCGCTCAATTACTCGTGGGTAATGCGCATGTTCCAGCCGTTGAACCTGCTCGGCAATTTGCTTTGGCGAATACGTAGGATGTATCGGGCACTTTCCCTGAAATAGAATTCTCCCTTCATCATAACGTTCATCTACTTCGTGTATGGTAATCCCGGTTTCAGTTTCGCCTGCAGCCTTCACTGTTTCATGCACTTTTGCACCATACATTCCTTTACCACCATACTTTGGAAGTAAGGCCGGATGAATGTTGATAATGCGATGTGGATATTCATGTATCAGATTTAATGGAATCAACCAAAGAAACCCTGCCAACACCACATGGGTTACATGAGCCTCTTTTAACCATTGAACTACTTCATCGCTTTCGCGGAATTGTTGTCTCGTAAAAACCCTTGACGGTATATTGAACTTACTGGCGCGTTGCAATCCAAAAGCAGCGGGGTTGTTGCTCAACACCAATACTACCTGAATGGATGGGTGATTCTTATAGTAAGAAAATATGGCTTCTGCATTCGATCCATTACCTGAAAGAAAAACAGCCAGCCTGGCGGGTTGATTCATGAGCGCAAAGAAAAGAATTAAATGAACACCATGCTTACCACTCCAAACAACATGATGATTTTACACCATTGGCTTAACCAGTAAAAATCCTTGCGGGTGTCGGCCCGGAACAATCTCACCAAAAGTAAGCCGAGCGGGATGTAGAGGAAAATAAGAAAATATGAAAGGGGCAATTGCGAATACCTCTCGTTGAGTAACACCACAGAAGCTCCTAATAAAACCAGCAAGACATAGATGATCCATTTCGTTTTCCGGATTCCCCAAATGATTGGCAGGGTCTTGCATCCAAATGTATTGTCACCCTTTAAATCTTCCATGTCTTTTACAATTTCACGAATTAACGTCATGAAGAAAGCAAACAAAGCATAAATAACCACAAGCGGATTGGTAAGGTCATAGAGAATATTGACCAACACAATAGAAATGCTGGTAAGCCACGCCACCACAAAATTACCGATAAAGGGTTGGCGCTTCAGACTGTTGGAGTACCACCAAAGCAAAAACACAGAAAGAAAATGAATTACGCCTACTTTCCAGCCAAGCAAAAAACCAAGAGCAACTCCAACTAAAGAAAGTACACTATGGAAAAACAATGCATACCTGCGGGTGATACTTTTGCCAATTACTACACGCTCCGGCTTATTAATCAGGTCTATTTTAATGTCGTAATAATCGTTAATGATATAGCCAGCGCCTGCGATAATAGCCGTAGAGGATGCCAGCAGAAATAATCTCCAGTCAAAAAGCAATTCGCGATCAATCAGAAAGATAGCCGAAAAGTATTGCGACATGCCAATGATTACCAGATTCCAAAACCGGGTAAGACGCAACAGTGCACGAATGGTAAATGGCTGGTAACTTTCTTTGGGCATCGGTACAAAGGTAACCAGTTACTTGATATTGACAGTTGCAGAATCCCGCATCAAAACCTCAAAGCCACCATCACAATATAATTTCGACCAGCCTGCGGATAATAGAAGTTCTGACGATATTCAGTAG
>DAOOCD010000009.1:22446-29109 GCA_035408225.1 Cyclobacteriaceae bacterium
GATCCTACGATTACATTGGGTGAAAATGAAATATCAGAATTAGAGTACGTAGTAACTACTTCATTGAATTCGTCAAAGTTGGTTCCGTAGTCATATATCACTTCATTAAAATTCTTGATTCTATTCTGACTCAGGGTAAGGTTACCATTCCAAGAAATTCTTGAACCCAACCGGATTGATCCCTCCACTTCCACGCCAGTGCGATAGCTGTCATCCACATTGGTCCTGACGATCGCGCCAACATCATTCAATTCTCCGGTAGGCACCAATTGGTTTTTGTAATTCATCAGGTAATAATTCACGTTTAAAATGAGATTGTTCTTTCTATACCTCCATCCGGCTTCTATATTCCGCAAAGTTTCTGGCTTTGGTTTGGTTCCAGCAGCATCTATAAAATCATCACGCACAGGTTCGCGGTTGCCAATTGCATAGGAAGCATACCATTGTTGGTCATCCGATGCTTCATAGGTTAACCCAGCCTTGGGATTGAAGAAATTGAATCGTTCATCTACGCTGAAATCAAATTGTTTATTTTCCTTACCCGATGCGACATAAGAAACTCGTCTGTATTGAAGATCCACAAATCCCGTAATTTTTTCTGTAAGCCGATAATTGTTTTTCCAGTAAATGGTAAAATCATTTTTCTTCCCATTATTGAAATAGTATTGATAATCTTTCGGCACAGTTGAAACCTGAGCCCATGTAATTTGTCCAAAGTGATCACCATCATATTCGTTCCATGCACCCCCAAAAATTGAATTCAGTTTTCCTGTTTCGTAGTTAATTGAATAGGTGACTCCATAAAAGTCATTATCAAGCCAGCGCCTGCGCACCAGATCAGTCGATGAAATCGTCTCGCCACCAATCACAACATCACTCAGCCCATAGCTTTCAAAATCATCATCGTACCGGAATTCTTCATAGAAGCCACGCCCGTAGGTATAGTGCAAGGCAGCATTTGCAGTTAGCGATTCCGTAATTCGATGGGAAAAATGAAGTTGGTAATGATCCTGAGCATAATTATCAACCTGATTTTCGTAGGTGTAGATATTAAAGGTGCGCCCCGATGAAAGGAGATTATCCGTCTGTTCCAGATTCCAACCTTCCGAAGCAGCAGTCTCCAGCATTGCAGCCGGATCATTATTCAATCGCGATTCGGGCACGCCATACCAACTTTGGTAAGTAATCTCTTTGCCTCCAAATACAATTGCTTTGATCATTGTTTTCTTGCCATAATATCCACCCGATAAGTAATAGGATTTTAAATCAGAGCTGGCCCGATCAATATATCCATCAGAATTAATTTGAGATACACGACCATCAAAAACGAATTTGTCGTTAATCAAGCCTGTACCAAAGGATATGGTATGCCTGCGGGTACTGAACGATCCGAATGAATTAATCAGGTCGGCATAAGCCACATCATTGCGGGTATTGGTTTGAAGGTTCACACTCGCCCCAAAAGCTCCTGCTCCGTTGGTTGATGTGCCTACGCCCCGCTGCACTTGCACACTTTGCGTGGAAGATGCAAGGTCTGGTGTATTCACCCAAAACACACCCTGGCTTTCGCTGTCATTAACCGGAATACCGTTAATGGTTACATTAATCCTCGTTGCATCGCTGCCGCGGATTCGCAATCCGGTATAACCCACACCGGCTCCGGCATCAGAAGTTGTTACAAGGGATGGAGTCCAGTTAAGTGCAATGGGAAGATCCTGACCAAAATTCTGCTTTTGCAAAGCAACTTTATTAAGAGTGGTGAAAGTAGTCGGGCTTTTCCCATCAACTCTGGTAGCCGATACAATTACCTGGTCTGTCACCTGAACATCTTCTTCAAGTAGAATAATGATCCAATCCTTTTCATCGGTAGCAACCGAAAGTTCGTTGGATTTATATCCAATAAAACGAACCTCGGCCTCGTGGCTTCCACTAGCAAGTTGATTGATCAAAAAGTAGCCGCTCTCATCGGTAATTGAATACCTGCCCGACTCTTTCAGAACTACAGTCGCACCTGCCAACGGCTCTTTCGTCTGGCTATCTTTAACATAACCACGAATAGCTTGCGCTTGTACGCGCCACGACAACACTATAAGTGCTGCTGACATACATAATTTTAACATGTTTACTTTTGGTTTAAACTTGCAGAGCACACAGGGGAATGTGATGCGTACGTTTAACCTTGCCTCCCTTCGTCCGCATTACCGGCATCAGGTTCTATGGGTATAATCTCAGCCCGTTTTGTTGGCACCCCTATCACGATTTTCTTTCGTGATGGCACAAAGGTAACGAGGACTTTAGCTATTTTGCAAGGCTAAGCACCGAATGCCGGATTAAATGCGCGGAATCAGGTAATAACCAACAATCATCATCGACAAGTAAGTACATGTACAAAGCCTCTGTTAACAATAAAGTCTTTGAAATTGAATCTGATGAATCAGGATTTATGGTTAATGGCCAGGTTCAATCGTGGGATCTGGTAAAAATTGCAGATGGATACTTTCATATTTTATATCATAACAAAAGTTATAGGGCTGAGGTGATTAAGACCGATCCGGAAACGAAAACGTTCACCTTCAAAATCAACGGCCGTAATTACACCGTTACCCTGAAAGACAAATTTGATTTGTTGCTTGAAAAAATGGGTCTGAATAATACGGCTGGCAGCAAAGTCAATACTATTAAAGCCCCTATGCCGGGCTTGATCATTGATTTGAAAATTAAAATCGGTGACACGGTGAAGCATGGCGATCCACTTTTGATCCTGGAAGCGATGAAAATGGAGAACATCCTGAAGTCACCGGGTGAAGGAATCGTGAGGTCGGTGAAAGTAAAGAAAGGTGATAGTGTAGAGAAGGGTCAGGTGTTGGTGGAGTTTTGATTATTCCCAGAAATCCTTCTTCCTTAAAATCGAAAATACTCCTCGAAAATTGCCCAATCCTGACCATATTTGCGGGGGTTAAAACCTGAACTACTCCTGCTAACATGAAGTACAAACGCATCCTCCTCAAACTCAGCGGTGAAGCGCTGATGGGCTCTAAAAACAGCAATTTCGACCCGGCTGTACTTGAACAATACTCCGAAGAAATCAAGGGTGTCAAAGAGCAGGGTGTGGAATTGGCTATTGTAATCGGAGGCGGTAATATTTTTCGGGGTGGTCAGGCCGAGGCCCTGGGTATCGAGAGAGTTCAAGGTGATTATATGGGCATGCTGGCTACGGTGATCAATGCTATGGCGCTCCAAAGCGCACTTGAAAGACATGGCATTTACACACGATTAATGTCGGGCATAAAAATGGAGCAAGTATGTGAGCCGTTTATCAGGCGCAGGGCGATACGCCACTTAGAAAAAGGACGGGTTGTTATTTTTGGAGCCGGTATTGGAAATCCATACTTCACCACTGACTCTACCGCAAGCTTACGCGCTATCGAACTTCAAGCCGGTGTAGTATTAAAGGGTACGCGGGTAGATGGAGTGTATGACAAAGATCCTGAAAAATTTAGCGATGCCGTACGATACAGCCACCTTAGCTTTCAGGAAGCCTACTCAAAGAAATTAAACATCATGGACATGACGGCATTCACTTTATGCCAGGAGAACAAATTGCCGATCATTGTTTTTGATATGAATAAAAAGGGTAACCTACTTAAAATTGCCCGTGGCGAAGAAGCCGGAACGCTGATAAGTTAATTTGAGAGTTAAGATTGGTAGATTTAAAATCATCAATCCTAAAAACATTAATCTTAAATCATTTTTATGGAAGAAATCGAACTTTACCTCGAAGAAGCCAAAGATCAGATGAACAAAGCCATTTCGCATGTAACGCATGAACTGGCTAAAATCAGAGCTGGAAAAGCAAATCCCGCCATGCTCGATGGTATACAAGTGTCGTATTACGGTGCAATGACTCCGTTAAATCAGGTTTCATCCATTACTTCGCAGGACGCGCGCACCTTGTTTATTAAGCCTTGGGAAAAAGGATTGATCCCCGAAATAGAGAAAGCCATTATGGTTGCCAACCTGGGCCTTACCCCTCAAAATGATGGGCAACAGGTAATCATCAACATCCCGATGCTCACCGAAGAAAGAAGAAAACAATTGGTGAAGCAATCCAGCCAGGAGTGTGAACAGGGCAAGGTAAGTATTCGCAGTATTCGGAAAGAAACGAATGAACAACTCAAGAAAATCAAAGGCGTTTCGGAAGACGATGTGAAGAATGCCGAAGATACCGTACAAAAACTGACAGACGAATCCATTCATAAGGTTGATGCCTTGCTGAAAAAGAAAGAGGCTGAGATCATGACTGTTTAATTTGAGAATTTGAAAATGGTCTAATTTGAAAATGAATATCATTTTCAAATCTTCAAATTGATTCATTTTCAAATGAAATTATGTACCCTATCCTTTTTAATGTCGGATCGTTTACCATTTACACTTATGGGTTTTGCATAGCCGTTGGAGCATTGTTTGGCTTTGGCTACATGTACTGGCAAGGCAAAAAGCAATTCGGGCTCACTTTCGATCAGAGTAATAACCTGTTCATCATGTTGGTGGTAGGTGGCGTGGTTGGCGGCAAACTCTTCCTGATCTTTGAAGAACCTTCTTTGTACATAACTAATCCGAAGAAACTACTTTCGGGTAGTGGCTTTGTCTTTTACGGATCTCTACTTCTGGCAATACCCATTATGTTGTGGTATTTCCGAAAAATAAAAATACCGGTTCTAGGAATATTGGATGTGATGGCTGTAGTGACCTGCATTGTACATGGTTTTGGTCGCATCGGTTGCTTCATGGCTGGTTGTTGTTATGGAAAACCTACGGAGGGTATTTTCGGAGTAACCTTTACTAACCTGGTTTGTCAGGCAGAACCATTGAATACCGCCCTACACCCTACCCAACTTTATGAAGCTACTTTGATCTTTATTTTAATGTCCGGACTGATCACTTTAAAGTCCAAAAAGAAATTTGATGGTCAACTTTTTCTGATCTATCTGATCAGCTACGCAATAGGTCGAGGGGTACTAGAAATTTTCCGAGGCGACATTCAACGTGGATTTCTTATTGAAAACGTGCTTTCCAATTCGCAATTCATTTCACTTGGTGTTATATCAATTGCCGTTTATTTCTATATTAGATTAAATAGAAAGAGTAACTTGCTTACACTTAAAAAATCGTAGTCATGGAATCGGACAGCTTCATCAAAAAGACCGCACGCACAACAATGAAAATTGTTAAGCGAATTCTACTTATCGCACTGGCATTGGGAATTGCCACGTTGGCTTTTCTTTATTTTGGCGTTTATGAGCGGGGCGTGATGTCCGGTAAAGTGCTTCGCATTACAGAAAAAGGCATGGTTTTCAAAACGTATGAAGGTAAACTAAATCTTGAATCATTTGGGGCATTAAAGGGAGCGAGTCCTGTGGCCGAAACATTTGATTTCTCCGTGGAATCCAACCAGGCCGATGTGATCAAACAACTTGAGGAGGTTTCGTTAAGTGGTGAGCGGGTAAGCTTACATTTTGTGAAGCGATACATGAAGTTCCCATGGCGTGGTGATACCTCGTATTTTATTGAGTCGGTTGATCGCGAAACCCAGCCACAATAATGTCAGATAATACAATTATTCTTTATGGTTCCTATGGCTATACCGGCAAGCTGATAGCCAAAGAATGCAAGGCAAAAAATCTCAACGTAATACTGGCCGGTCGAAATAAGGATTCTCTTGAAACCCAAAGTAAAGAAACCAGATATCCATATGAGGTTGTTGACATAAATAACTCACCTGATCTAAAAAACCTCTTAAAAAAAGGGGCAGTCGTCATCCACTGTGGCGGTCCATTTCAATATACTGCGAAGACCATGGCCGATGCCTGCCTCGAAACAAAAACACATTACACCGACATTACTGGCGAACATCAAGTATTCGAATTACTGGCTGGCTATGATAAAAAGGGGAAAGAAGCAGGTATCACGATAATGCCTGGTACTGGCTTTGATGTTGTGCCTTCTGATTGTCTTGCTCTTCACTTGAAAAATCGTTTGCCCTCAGCCACACATCTTCAATTGGCATTCACCATGTCGAAAGGTGGTCTGTCTCGCGGCACATCAAAGACCATGACCGAAGGACTTGGCAATGGAAGTTTAATTCGCAAAGATGGAAAACTCACGCCCATAAATCTGGGCGAAAAGGTTTTAGAAGTTGACTTTGGATCTTTTAAAGCTCCTACCTTAAATATTCCCTGGGGAGATATCTCTACCGCCTGGAGAAGCACTGGAATTCCAAACATAGAAGTGTACACCGGTGCAACCGTGTCTATGATCAGGAACGCCAAAATGAGTAAGTACTTCAATTGGTTGCTTCGCCAGCGTTGGGTGAAAAATTACATGCTTAAGAAAATCGATCAAAAGCCTGCTGGCCCAAGCGAAGAAAAAAGAAATACCGGACGCAGTTTTTTGTGGGGCAAAGTGTGGGACTCTTCTGGTAAAGTCGCAGAAAGTCGTTTAGAAACTGTAAGTGGTTATACGCTAACAGCAAAAACTGCCGTGTTGATTGCCGAAAAAATTCTAGGTGGGAATTTCAAAGCCGGGTATCAAACTCCTGCTATGGCG
Organism: Cyclobacteriaceae bacterium; assembly: GCA_035408225.1. Classification (GTDB taxonomy): domain Bacteria; phylum Bacteroidota; class Bacteroidia; order Cytophagales; family Cyclobacteriaceae; genus ELB16-189. The sequence continues at coordinate 29,053 of DAOOCD010000009.1, forward strand.
TATGGCGCTGAGTTGATCATGGAGATTGCCACAACCAATCGGAATGATCTATGAGAT
>DAOOCD010000009.1:29209-37432 GCA_035408225.1 Cyclobacteriaceae bacterium
ATCACTGCAGTATTACCTATGTCTCTTATTTATCTGGTCCTTGGCTTTGTTATCCCTGAAAAATAAATTCTAAAAGACTACTCCGTACCCGAAACCAAAAGTTTTTCCAGTTCTTCCTTTTCTTTCATGTTGATTCCATTTTTCTCAATTGATTTATTCTCATCCGTACCCGGATTGCGTGTCAGAATTACTGGTTGGTTTTTGTATACCACTCTCTCGGTAAAGATTGTATCAGGTTTTGAAGCAACAAAAATTGTGTCGTGAACCACAACCGGGTTAAAAGTTTGTGTTTGAGAATTTTCATTGGTTGATTGGCCAATCCACCAGCCACCAAAGCCAAACACAATCGCAGCCATGGCATAGCCAACTGAAACTTTCCACCACGAAAAACTTACCTCTGACTGATGAGCCCGTTTGAAGTCCCGTTTTAAGCCGGACAAGGCTTTATCAGTTACGCCTACTACAGGATTTTCGCGGAACCACCTTTTCATTTTAAGTCCTGAAATTCGAAATGCCTCGTACTCCTGTTCATTTGCTATAAACTGATTTACCAGATTCAACTCATCAGCCGATAATTCGGAATACGATTTTTTGGAAACAAGCCCTTCAAAAACCTCATACTCATTCCACACTTGCTCTTTCATATCAATTTTTCTTTAAGTATAACTTTAAACTCATTTAACTCTACTGCTAGTTGCTTACGTAGATAAAACAATCGTGACTTTACCGTGCCCTCCGGCATAAACACAACCTCGCTGATCTGGGTTATGCTCAACTCTTCTTCATAGCGCAGAAGGAAAATAGTTTTATCCTCCTCTTCCAATGTTTCCAGCAACAGAGTAAGTTTTTGATTGGCTGAAAATAAATCCAACTCCCGATCCAAATCGCGCGAATGTTTCACCTCAATTCCATCCAACCGCAGTTGGTTTTGTTTTTTACGATACTCGTTCTTGCACATATTGTGTGCCACTGAGTAAGTCCATGTTGAAAATTTTCGGTTCGCATCGAACTGTTGTGGGTTGTGGATGATTTTCAAAAACAAATCGTGTAGAAAATCTTCAGCCATCGCATGGTTGTTCCATAACATACGCGTAAAATAGCGCAGCAGGGAAGTGCTGTAGCGCTGATAAATTTCTGTCAGCGCCTCCTCACTCCCCTGATGAACCTTCTGCATTAACTCTTCATCTGTTTGGATGGAGAGTCTTTTTTTAAAAAATATCAACGGTTATTGTTCAATGATTTCCATGAAAACCCTAAATCCAATAGCTGCATCCGGACCCTCATACAAGTTCACACTTTTAATGGTAGATTCCTCGGGTGGGTGATTCCAGCTTCCGCCACAGGCCTTTCCTTTCTCACTCGTCATTTCAGCCACATTACCAACTACATCATATAGTCCAATATCGTTAGGAAAGTATGTTTCCACGGGGCCCATCATCATCCAACCGTCTGCTGAAGTCATTCTCTCCGGCATACAGGGTTTTTCATTGTCTGGTGTTTTGAAGTTACCCAGATAACAGTTCTTTTGGTTGCGTGGTGAATTCCTGTAGTTATAGACCCGAAACCATGGATAAAGCACATCTGGGTCACCAGCTGAAACTTTCTTTAATTCGAAATCCTTACCAAATTCCTTTCCGGCAGGATAAAGCTTTACCTCTACCATTTGCTCATCAATATTCCACGAAGTAGGATTTTTTATAGAAGCTGCCGCAATCTGATACTCCTCAATGGTAGGCAAACGAAACTTTACCTTCTTATATTTCTTCTCAGTCAACCCGTTATACTGATCTGTTAACCAGGAACAGTAGGCTACAGCCGCTTCATACGAAATATTAACTGCCGGATACTGCGTAAAATATTTCTCCTTCTTTGTTATGATTCTTGCAGCCGTATAATTCTTCATCATCGAGAGCGCTGGCTCATCATATTTTGAAAGATCAAACTTATACTTCTTATACAGATCGTTCAGATTGTTCTTAACCAAGTAAGCAAGGAACTCATTATACTGTTCATTACGAACTTCCGCCTCCTCAGCCAGAAGTTTATCAGTTATCGGTCGAAAACGACCTTCCAATGATTTTGCATTCAGGGCGCCTGGGAAATACGGTACTCCATCCGTTATATTCCGGGTTAGAAAATTATTAACAAGTTCCTCTTTATTGGCACTGGCAGCAATTTTAAAAATAAGCTCACCCAATTCAGTTTGCTTCTCTTTTTCACCGTTCTTTTCGTAATGCTCATACAGCAGCAAAAGGGGAACCAGGTAATTAGAGCTTAGCACGTTGCCCGTATCAAATTGACTGGTACCATTAAAATCAACTGCCAGGTAATCCAGCAAGAATCTCTTTTCCAGATTATCCTTTATAAGCGAGATATTATCAATTCGGGTTTGGCTTAGTTGAGAGGCAAGGCCAACCACATAAAGCTGATCTTTCAAGTCGGCAATATTTTCTTTTGATAACGTAAGCGCATAGTAAAACTTACGGTCAGGATTTTTTACAGGTAAGGCTGCGCAAATGAGTTGTTTGAAATCAGGATTATTTTCAGTGATACCAGAGAGCACAAGACCAGCATCAACTAATTTTGATTTACGATAATCTGGGTAACTAATCATGTCCAGATTAAGGACAGTTACATCTGGCCGAACGTTCCAAACATCTTGCAGGGCCAATAAAGGCAAGGTGGTATTGTCGCCTTCAGTAAATAGAACCGAACCGGGTTCGACAGACATTAAAACATTGTAACTATAGCTGAGTAACGAGGCCGATAGAATTCCGGCTTCATGCATCTTTTTCGCATAGAACTTTCTGTTCTTTTCATTTCCTTGAAATTCGCTAGCCAGCATGAGAAGTCCATATGACCCTGAATGCTCTGGCTTGATTTCATAGGCTTTGGTCAAATTATCAGTGGCATTAATCCCAAACCCGGCATGCCAGCCTTGAATAAGATAATATTCAAATGTATTTGGAATCGCTGTTGACATTTTCTCAACAATCAGATTCAATTGCTTAGCATCTCGCTGGGCAAAACGGGTGGCGGCATAAAAATTCAGCCACGCGTCTGCCTCGGTTGAATGACTTTGCACATACGAGCCCCATTCAAGCATTTGATCAGAATACCAGCTAATTGGCTTTAGAATCTTGGTTTTTGGATAAATCTTTTCAGGTGTTGCCTGAAGCACAAGCCCAATTAATACCAAAGGAATAATAAGAATCTTCTTCATAGTGACAGTTTTAGTACCCTGTACACCTGAACTCCGATTTCGTTCAAATTATTTTAGAGAATTAGTAAAATCTCGCCTATTGGTTTACTTAAACCAGCTTAGTCGTGCGGATTCAACTTTGGCCCGATATGCATTCCATTCCTTTAAAAAGAAAGCATCAGCCTGTTCAACAAACTCTTTGGTTAGTTGTTCTGCAATCTCCACGCGTTGTACGTCCTGTACTGAAGGTTTGTATAACCTGGCTCTTAGTGCCTGTTGAGCTTCAGAAATTTTTGATTGTGCTGTCACCTGAAACGATGTCCACGCCCCAACCTGTCTAGCTGGCCGTGAACCGGTGGCCGATTCAGTAAGTTTTTTTATAGAATCCTTAATAGCACCTGAACTCATACGCAGCACTTCCCCTTCATTCGTTTTGATCTCTTTAAGTTGAAGTAAAATTTTATCAACCACATCATTACTTTCTTTTAATCGGGTAAGCGCTATTGAAAGCCTCTCTACGGTTTTGTCGAGCCGCTTAAGTAATGCATGGTTTGCCTCCTCCACTTCCTGCGAATAATCGAAACGCGGATCGGGAATCACGTTCACGTAAGTAGAGTCCTTCTTCCCGTGATAACTCAAAACAACTTTATACTTTCCTGGCAAAGCTAAAATACCTTTCGATTCAGGATCGTCCCAGCTACCGGGCAACTTTGCGATCTTTTCATCTAATCGCCACGCAATATAATTAAGTCCGGAATCAATTTTTGTCGATGTGAGCGTTTGAATCAACTCATTCTTATCAGTGAACACCTGGCCTGTTACGGGATTCTTATCTGATGTTGGGACTCTGACATAGAATGGAATTATTGCTTCACCAAACGGCCGGTTCTCGCCTTCAAACGTAGTGTTAAAACCGGTCCAGATATTTCCGGGCGGTGCAATAAAGATTCCTTTGACTTGTACGGCATCATTTACTGGAAATACTGTGAACTCTTTTATGATTCCTGTAGCCGCTTTTCTCAGCGTGATGAGATCATCCAAAATCCAAATAGAACGACCGAATGTTCCAATGATCAAAGCTGATTCGCGTTCCTGAATAGCAAGGTCCATCGTAGAAACAGAAGGGAATCCGTTTCTCAATTGGGTCCAACTCTTTCCTTCATCGATACTGATCCACAAACCATTCTCCGTTCCGGCAAATATAAGTTTAGGTTCAACGGGATCTTGAATCACAGTAAGAGCATAACCTTTTACCTTTGTAGCATCCACCACTCGTTCCCATGTCTTACCAAAATCCTTTGTACGGAAGATGTAGGGATTGAAATCACCTTTGCGATAATTGTTGGCAACCAGCCAGGCTTCCGCCTTGTTATATCGCGAAGCCCTGATCTGCGCAATCCAACTTTCCCTGGGCAATCCCTTAAGGTTCATTGTGAGGTTAACCCACGTCTTTCCGCCATTTTGTGTGAGTTGAACATTGCCATCATCGGTGCCCACCCAAACAATCTGATTATCTAATGGGCTGGGTGCGATACTTAAAATTGAATTGTAGATCTCCGCACCGGAAGCATCAATGGTTAAGCCACCATAATCCTGTTTCTGATGTTCCGGATTGTTGGTGGTAAGATCCGGAGAAATAATTTGCCAGGTTGCCCCCTTGTCAGTGGTCTTGTGAAGAAACTGGCTACCATAGTAAGCAACTGATTTATGCATTGGGTCTTGCGCAAAACCTGCATTCCAATTAAAACGCAAGCGGGTCTTGAGATCTGGTGCTGGCGGACCAATGCTTTGATAGTAACCCGTCAATTTATCGTAGCGATAAAGATCCCCGTTCTGAGAAGTCCCATACCCAAAACGCGAATTAGCAGAATCCGGTGAAATGTAAAATCCATCTCCACCCACTAAATACTGCCAATACAAAGTGCGTATTCCGCCACGCTTCCATACGTAACCCGGTCCCGACCAGTTGCCGTTATCCTGTAACCCGCCATACACATTGTAGGGCATATCATTATCTACGTTGATATGATAAAACTGACCTACTGGAATTGACTCAGGAAAATACCAGCTCTTTCCCTTATCATGTGTAATTCCAATTCCGCCATCGCCACCAATAATGAAAAAGGTTGGATCGTTAGGATCAATCCAGAACGCATGAAAGTCAGCGTGGATTCCTTTTGTTTCATCAGCCGGAATCATTGGTGTTGGATCAAATGATTTCCCTCCATCCTCACTTACTGTGAGAGGCTGATAAATATTATAAAGTCGATTCTCATCTTTCGTGTCAACAGCAAGATCCTGAAAATAAAAAGGTCGGTTGTTGGTAAATCTTGGATTTTCATTAACAATCTCCCAACGAAGACCTCCATCCTCACTCCTATACAAAGCATTTTTTGCTGCCTCTACTTTAGCATAAACTCTATTTGGATTACTTCGGGCGATCGCAATACCGATTCGGCCTAATTGACCAGCAGGCAATCCGTTTTCAATGCCAAGTTTCTTCCAGGTCTTTCCTCCGTCATGTGTAAGATATAATCCTGAGCCCGGCCCACCAGAAGTAAAGCTGTATGGAGTTCTGCGATGTTCATACATCGCAGCAAAAATTTTATTCGGATTGAATGGATCCATCACCATGTCACCAACTCCTGATTGATTATTGGTAAATAATATTTGTGACCACGTAATTCCACCATCTGTCGTTTTGTAAACACCACGATTGGTATCGGGAGTAAACGGATCACCCATCACACCAACAAACACCGTGTTTGGATTGGACGGATCAACAACAATGCGATGTATGGCTTTTGAATTCTCAAGGCCAACTCGTTTCCATGTTTTGCCCGCATCCAAACTTTTGAATAGTCCTGATCCGAGATTCATGGAGTTACGCGGATTTCCTTCACCGGTACCAACCCATACAATGCTCGGATTACTTTGCTGAATTGCGATGGCCCCAATGTTAATGGTTGGATTTTCATCAAATATACTCTGCCATGCACTACCCCCATTTTCTGATTTCCACACACCACCGGAGGCAGCACCGATATAAATGATTTTAGTGTTGCTCAGCACTACATCAATAGCTGTGATACGACCACTCATGTTAGCCGGGCCAACATTTCTGATCTTTAAGTTCCGAAACGCGTTCGCCTCAAACTTCTGAGATATTACCGAATGATTTGCTGTTATCAGTAAAAAAATCAGGCATAAAAATCGATTCATATGACTTCCAGAATAAAAGGTTAATTAAATATGATACACCCACTCCTTATACTGTCGATCGGTGGGATTAAAATCTTTACGTTTTTGAAAATGTGAATCAAGAATTTCTAACTCAGTAATCCGGTCTAATTGCAAATTCCGATATCCTTCTTTCCCACCCGCCTTTGTAAAACCGATTGTTTGCCAGCCTACAACTACGATATGATTTTTAGTAGTCCGCACTACTCCGTATGGATGAATAGTTCGGGTAAGAGGTTCTCCTTCTATCAACACCCGACACGCGCACTTCTCTTCAGAAGCCTGCCAAAGGAGTTGTGTCGCTTCTTCTATGGTCATGTCGGAGTTCAGACTTTAGATAATTTTTATTGTTACCTCAACTTTTTCCTGTATTCGACCTATAGGCTTTAGCGAAAATCCTTTGTTCAGGGAAAAATTCTCAAAAGCTGTTGCTTGGGTTTTATCCACGCACACTAATAATCCGCCACTGGTTTGCGGATCACATAATGTTAATAATGATTCTGCACCGATACCTGCGACTTTCTTATCATAACTTTGCCAGTTGCGCATGGTGTTGTCAGGATAAATCATTTTACCAGTATAGTAACTCAGGTTTTTAACAAGCGGAATCCTGGCATATTCAATTTCAGCAGAGAGATCACTTCCCTCGCACACCTCCAATAAATGACCCAGCAATCCAAATCCTGTCACATCTGTCATGGCATTTACATAGACTAGTTTTCCAAACTCAGCACCTAATGAATTTAATTCAGTCATTATCCGTACTGCTTCTGCTACGTCTTCACTATTTGCAAGTCCACGCTTTTGCGCTGTGGTGATAATACCTACTCCTAATGGTTTTGTAAGGTAAAGTATATCACCAGCTTTAGCTGTATTGTTCTGCTTCAGATTTTTCTTTTCTACTGTCCCTGTTACGGCCAGGCCAAAAATAGGCTCCGGGCTGTCAATACTATGGCCACCTGCCAATGGTATGCCCGCTTTCGCACAAATATCTCTGCTACCATCCAAAACTCTTTGTGCAAGATCTGTCGATAGCTTCTCTATCGGCCAACCCAAGATAGCAAGCGCCATTATGGGTTTACCACCCATGGCATACACATCACTGATTGCATTTACCGATGCAATGGAGCCAAATGTAAATGCATCATCAACAATGGGCATAAAAAAATCGGTGGTACTGATAATGCAATTCCCATCGGCCAATTCATATACCGCAGCATCGTCTTTGGATTCGTTGCCGACCAACAAAGCGGGGAAGTTGGCTTTCGGTAAAGCCGAGTGTAAAATTTTATCGAGTACTGCAGGAGCTATTTTACAGCCACAGCCGGCTCCATGAGAATATTGTGTTAATTTAATTTCATCCATATTTTAAACCACATAGGTTTTTCGTCATGATTTATAAATTTAATAATCACATAGAAACATAGGGCACATAGACAATCATAAAATTCAAACCTATGTCTTCTATGTGCCTTATGTGGTTAATGCATTCACAATCCGTTCTACACTTCCCGCATCCCAATCTACTACCTTAATAACTTTATCTCTACGCTTATTAATACTTTGAAGATAAGCTTTGTCGTAATAAGTCAGGAGAATATCAATAACAGAAACCATGTCGCCCTGCAACAATTTCTCTTTGGCCGAATTAAAATGCTGTCCACCCAGCTTCTTTACAATCTTACTCATGATTGTAAGAAACTCATCGCGATCAGCCGGGCCATACTCTGATACCAATCTTTGTATCCTTACTTCCTTTGTAACGTCCATTTGCACCAAGG
>DAOOCD010000010.1:0-30050 GCA_035408225.1 Cyclobacteriaceae bacterium
ATTTCTTTTTATTAACTCAAATCAGGAAACTCAAGAAAGCGCAGAACAAATGGCTATTCATTATAGCGATTTAGGAGTGCCCTACCTGGCAGATAAAGACCAAACTGCAATGGAAACTTTTGGTGCGCGCAAAAGCCCCGAAGTATTTCTGGTTTCTAAAGTGAGTGGAAAATTTACCGTTGTTTATAGTGGAGCTATTGACGACAATCCGCAGGTAGCTAAAGACGTGAAACAAACCTTTTTAAAGGATGCTTTGAATAAAGTACTAGCAGGAGAAAAAATTGAACCAGTTAGTCAACGGGCAGTAGGATGTTCCATTAGAAGGAAGTAGAAATATTTACCTTCTAAATACTTTTCTTCACGACTGTTGCACTTGCCTGAGCCGTTGGTAGCACCACCAGGTCTGCTATTACTACATGAGGTGGCCGCGTAAGCGCAAATAAAATCAAATCCGCAATGTCTTGACCTTGCAGCGGATCAAAACCTTTGTAAACACTGGCAGCACGTTGTTCATCTCCCTTAAATCGTACAAGAGAAAATTCAGTTTCCACTAGCCCAGGATGAATAGCCGTGACCTTAATACTGTGGGCATTCAAGTCAATCCGCATACCTTTTGTAAGTGCGTCCACTGCAAACTTGCTGGCGCAATACACATTACCGTTAGCATAAACTTCTTTGCCTGCAATGGAGCCAATGTTTATGATATGGCCTGAATTACGTTTTATCATCACTGGTAATACTGCCTTCGTAACGTATAAGAGACCTTTCACATTAATATCCATCATCGCATCCCAGTCATCCACACTACCCGTTTGAATGGGATCAAGCCCATGCGCATTGCCTGCATTATTAATGAGTACATCTATGTCTTTCCAGGTAGTTGGTAACGAATCAATACTTGTTGCTACCTCCTTTTGGTTGCGTACTTCAAATGAAAGTGTTGTAACCTCTGTGTGCGTCCTTAATTCATCCGCCAGTTTTTGAAGCCTGTCTTTTCTTCGCCCACAAAGGATAAGTTTAAATTGATTAACGGCCAATAAGCGGGCGGTAGCTTCGCCAATACCGGAAGTGGCGCCAGTGATGAGTGCAATACGTTTATGCGACATGTTTGAAGGACTTAAACTGAATTCTACTGGAAAACAAAATAGACTGCAATTGTATTGGTATTCAACCTGTCCAATGGATCTTTATAAATACTGGCATCGGACCCTAACATATTTACAATACCACGGGCAAAGCGAATCTCCTGCGAGAATTTGAAGAGTGGAAAATAAAAGTCAAAACCAATACCTCCTTCCAATTGCACATTACTTTTCTTTATATCAAGGGTTGCGCTGGAAGTCTGAATATCATTTTTACCTGATAGTTCGAAACCCGGAGTAATGCCGCCTATCATATACATGCGCACGTTGCCCCTTCGCATCGATTTGTATTTGAGCAGTAAAGGAAATTCGACATGCGTGGTTTCTACAAATTGAACATCTGTAGTTTCATCGGTATAGGTGTAGCGGAGTTTATGTGTATAGAAGCCAGCCTTCGGCATTAGCCGCAAATCCAGGAATTCATTAATCCGGTAATTCACTAGAAAGCCAAGTGAGAAACCGGGTGTGAATTCGGCCATGACAGAATGAACTGTATCAAACTGGGTGGTTACAAACTGATCGGAATAATTAACCTGATAGGCCGTGGTGTGCAACCCAATCATAAATCCATAGCTGATCAGTCGTTGGTCATAGTTAGGATTATTTTGCCGTACCCACTTGAAAATCTGGCCTTCGGATACAACCGGTGCCAAACCCAGCAGCAATAGCAGGATTACTTTGTTCCTGTGTAAAGCGAACTGATTCCGAATGTTAGAGGTTGGCATGAAGTTTTTTTAAAACCTATCCGACTGAGAATTTTGATAAAGTCATCACCATCAGGGAACGCTTGCACGGATTCGGGCAAATAAGTGTACGCTGCTGAATCGCGTGAAATCAATCGTCCGATTTTAGGTAAAATGAACCTAAAATAAAAATTATAGATCTGTTTAAATGGGAAACTACTGGGTTTCGAAAACTCCAGCACCACCATGCGGCCACCTGGCTTTAGCACGCGCTGCATCTCAGTCAATCCTTTCTCAAGATTTTCAAAGTTTCTCACTCCAAAGGCAACGATCACAGCATCGAATTTATTTCCTTCGAAGGGTAGATTTTCTGAATCGCCAAGCCGCAAATCAATTTTATGATCATACCCGCGGTCTTTCATCTTCTTACGACCCACTTCCAGCATACCTTCTGAGATATCCACGCCTATCACCTGATCCGGATTGAGTTTCAATGTTTCAACGGCAAAGTCACCCGTACCTGTAGCCACATCAAGAATCAACTTTGGATTGCTTTCAGCCAGTAATTTAATGGCTTTTTTACGCCAACGAATATCAATGCCCAGGCTAAGAAAATGATTGAGAAAATCATAATTGCCGCTAATGGAATCAAACATGCGGGCTACCTGCTGCTTCTTGCCGGCACTATCTTCTTTGTACGGAACGACTGTCAAAATGATTTACTATTAAGGTTTGAAAAGACAAAAGTACTATTTAAAACAAGAAGCCGGATGAATGGTTCGGATTACTTGGCTAGTACTTTAAATTCAACCCTGCGATTTATTTCGCGGCCCCCGGATTCATCATCATTGGATACAAGCGGGCGCTCTTCTCCATACCCGATGGATTTGATTCTGCGGGCAGAAATACCATTGGATGTTAAATAGGCCTTTACTGCATCCGCCCGTTGTTGCGAAAGCTTTTTATTAGATGAATCGCTCCCAACGTCATCGGTATGGCCTCCAATCTCTACTTGCATCGACTGGTTTTGCTTCATCATGGTAAGCATCATATTTAGCTCATCAAATGAATCTTCCTGCAACGTTGCTTTAGCAAAATCAAAGAATACATGGCGCAGAGCCGAGACTTCGCCCACAGCCACTTTCCGTAGCAATACTTTGCGGTTAATCGTTTGCGGTTCTTCAGTAGCTCTACCAAGTGAAACTTTTACATTCTCGAAAATGTATCCTTCCAATTCAACCGATACGGTGTATTCTTTGGGGACTGTTGACATGATTGCAAACTCAAAGGTGCCTGTTCCTAAACTTGCCGAACCAATTGTCGTATTATCTCTGCCGCGCATGCGCGCCTTCGCTTCCACAGGTTGCTTTGTCTCTGCATCAACAACCTCCAGAATAAATTTAATGGGTTGCACCCCTTTCTTCATAACCTTGGCAACCTCAGGCTCTTTCTTTGAATCAGAAATAAGGTAGATATCCGAATATCCAACTCCATCAGGTCGCACTGATGAATAGTAAAACCGATTTTGCTTTCCTGTGCCTACAATAAAAACTTCGTCATCGGGAGTATTGATCGGATAACCCAGATTTTCGGGCTCTGACCACTCTTTCTTTTGTGCATTGATCAGGGTTGATTTAAATAAATCATAGCCGCCCATGCCCTTCCTTCCTTTAGAACTGAAGTACAAAGTTTTGCCATCGTAATCTATAAAGGGAGCTTCCTCGTCATACTCTGTGTTAATTGAGGGTCCCAGATTCTTTACAAGCGTCCAGGCGCCTTTTTTGTCTTTTGTGCAGGAGTAAATATCAAGCCCACCTAACCCACCAGGACGTTCGCTGGCAAAGTAAATGGTTGTCTCATCCTTGGTTATGGTAATTGAAGATTCATAAAACGATGAATTAATCATGCCGGGTAAGGGAACCGGCTTGGTCCAGGTGCCATCGGGCTGGCGATTGCTTGAAAATATATCACCATCGCCTACACCATCTTTATAAAGAAATAGAATGTTTCCGTTGGGCGACAAGGCAATGTTTGAATCATTGAAACGGGTATTAACGATGGCACCAATATTTTTAGCGGGTTGCCAACTTCCAACTTCCTGCTTACTAACAAAAATATCTTCGAAGGGTCGGTTATCATCCCCCACGTTTTCGTTTAGATTCCCTTCTCTTCTTCGGGTTGTAAAAATAATTTCTGTTTCGTCTGCGTTCACCACGGGAGCATAATCATCAAACTCCGAATTAATTTCAGGACCCATATTGGTGATTGAGAAAGGTTTTGGGTTTGCTACATACTCCTTTCCGTTAGCACATTCTTCCAACTTGTACGAAACCTCTTTAAGTTCCACCCGGTCTTTTCCTTTGTAGTTTGGATTCTTATCAAGCTTTAGTTTGTAGCGGGTATAAAAATCAATCGCTTTATCGAACTTCAACCCATAGTGATAACTGCTGCCAATTTGAAATTCAATATCAAAGCGAAAGTCTGGCTTCTGCCGATAAACACGCATCAGGTATTTTACTCCCAATTCCTTTTGAATAGTCCTGATGTGCATTAATCCTGCTTCCAGGTTTGCTTTAAGATTAGTTGTGTCAAAATCGGCTGCGATTACCATTAGCTCGCGGGCATCATCAACAGCCCGGGTTCCTATCATGATCTCGGAAGCCATTTCGAAAAATTGTTTCGATTGTTCTTTGTCTTGTTGTTGGGCCCATGTGTGGACGCTGGCAAGAAGAAAAGTCAAAAAAATAAGACCAGTGCGAAACTGATTCATGCAATTCAAAAATTAGATTATCGCCACAAAAACAAGTATTGGCAAGGTACTAAAAACTAAACAGAGCAAAATTTACAAATTGGTATAATAAAGTACAAGGAAATTACATTCTTAACTTACTTTGCAGGCCTTTAGTATTAACGTGAGTCCATGGAAATTACTTCCGCAGAATTTATTATCAGTAATACCGACATTGAAAAATGTCCCGCCCCCAACAAACCAGAATTTGCCTTTATTGGCCGATCTAATGTGGGCAAATCGTCATTAATTAATATGTTAACGGGTAGGAAGGATTTGGCCAAAACCTCTTCTACTCCTGGCAAAACTCAAACGATAAATCATTTCATGATCAATAAAGCATGGTACCTGGTAGACTTGCCGGGCTATGGATACGCCAGCGTGAGTAAAAGCCTGAAGGAAAAGTGGGTACCCATGATTGAGACTTACTTTGCTAAGCGTGAAAATCTTTATTGCACCTTTGTTTTACTTGATTCACGTATTGATCCACAACCGAAAGACATGGACTTTATCCGGCATCTGGGCACGCTGGGAATTCCTGTGGCTATCGTGCTTACCAAAACGGACAAGTTGAAACAAAGTGAACTGGGAAAGTCAAAAAACAAAATTGAAAAGCAGTTATTATTGGATTGGGAGGAACTTCCACCTTTCTTTATCACGTCTGCAGAGAAAAAATCGGGCCGCACTGCATTACTTGATTTTATTGAGAACGCCATCAAGACCAATAGGTAAAATGATTAGTTTTGCGCGCTAAATAATTATTTGACTTATGGAATTATCGGAAATTGCATCAATCAGTGGCAAAGGTGGATTATTTAAAGTTTTGAAGCCCGGCAAATCAGGAGTATTGCTGGAATCATTAGATGCTACCAAAGCCCGAATTGTAGCAAGTGCCACGCAACGTCTTTCAATACTTAGCGAGATTTCGATTTATACTACCACGAAAGAAGGAACCGTTGCTCTTGAAGAGGTATTGAAGAAAATCCATAAAGATTTCAAAGATGATTTGGGTGTCGATGGCAATTCAGAAGCCAATGAATTAAAATCCTTTTTGAAATCAGTACTTCCTGAATATGATGAGAACCGGGTTTATGTTTCTGATATTAAGAAGTTAGTTAAGTGGTACACCACCTTGCTTGAACAAGCACCGGAAGTCTTCGCTGATAAAAAAGAAGAACCCGCTAAATAAAACTTTCAGCTTTCTCAACCATCTTTTTAGATCCTACATAGAAAGGCGTGCGCTGGTGCAGGTCTTTAGGTTTAATCTCTAAGATTCTATTCTTTCCATCCGAAGCTCTGCCGCCAGCTTGCTCAGCAATAAAAGCAAGCGCATTGCACTCGTACATTAAACGCAGTTTACCATTTTTGTCTTTGGCTGTTGCCGGATAGATATAAATACCCCCCTTTAATAAATTGCGATGAAAATCGGCCACCAACGAGCCTATATAGCGAGCCGTATAATTGCCGTCTTTACAAAACCGAATGTAGGCTTTCACTGCATCTGAAAAAGAATTAGATGCGCCTTCATTAACAGAGTAGATCTTTCCGTCTTCCGGAATTTTCATGTTTGCATGAGATAACACATACTCCCCCAGCGTGCTTTCGTAGGTAAATCCGTTTACTCCATGTCCGGTAGTATAGACCAGCATCGTGGATGATCCATATAAAATATATCCGGCCGCTACCTGTTCATCACCCGATTGTAAAATGTCCTGATCCTGGATAGGTTGCCCTACCGGACTTTTTCTTCTATACACAGAGAAGATTGTACCGATAGAAACATTCACATCAATGTTAGATGAACCATCCAAGGGATCGATCGCAATCACATAATTGCCTTCATTATTCAAGTCCACAAATGATTCGGTTTCTTCGGAGATTAAGGCACAAACCTCCCCCCCTTTAGTAAGCGCCCTCGTAAAACGAATATTGGCCAACACATCCAGCTTTTGTTGTTGCTCTCCGCCCGAATTCTGCGATCCCACAGGGCCCATGATGTCAATAAGCCCGGCTTTATTCACTTCGCGGTTCACTACTTTAGAAGCAAGGGCTATATCCCGTAGTAATTGCGATAACTCTCCACTTGCATATTGAAACTGGTCCTGGTTATTTTTAATAAAGCGGTCGAGTGCGGTGCCAATCGGCAAGGCAATTCGGGAAGCTTCCATGAAATTTGTCATTGGGGCGGTCTTTAGCTTTGGATTATTAAATTCGAGCCGGCAATTAATGGTCGCAAATATATCATTGCAATCGTTTGAAATCAATAAAATAAGGCATGAAGGTATTTAAATTCGGGGGTGCATCTGTTAAAAATGCCCGAGCCATCCAAAATGTGGCAACTATCCTAACACAGTTTTCTTCCGACCCGCTTTTGATTGTTGTTTCCGCAATGGGCAAGACTACCAATGCACTGGAACAAATCGTTGCATTGGCGCAGTCAAAAAAAGACTTCAAATCAGTACTCGATACGATTCATCAATATCATAGTCAGGTAATTGAAGAACTTGGAATCACTGATCCTCCATTTATTCAACTTTTTGAAAATCATTTTCAGGAAATTGAACGCAGTGCAACTCTCCCAGGTGAGTATGATCACGTGTATGATCAGGTGGTTTCTCAGGGAGAGATTTTATCATCATTCATTCTGAATAAATATCTACAGGCAAAAGGGCTTCCATCAGAGTGGCTGGATGCACGTAAATACATCCTTACTGATGAAACGTACCGCGAAGCTAAAGTGAACTGGGTACGAACAAAGGAAGCTGTGCAACCTCTAAAAGAAGTGCTTCAAAAAAAAATTATCGTTACCCAGGGATTTATCGGTGGCACAACTCAACAAACTACCACCACGCTGGGGCGCGAAGGTTCGGATTACACCGCTGCTATTTTTGCTTCCTGCCTTACTGCAAAATCCGTTACCATCTGGAAAGATGTGCCGGGTGTGATGAGCGCTGATCCAAAACGACTGCCGAGTGCCATCGTATTCGATGAGTTGCCTTACCAGGAAGCAGCTGAAATGACATACTATGGGGCATCCGTTATTCACCCAAAAACTATCAAGCCTCTGGCGAATGCAAACATCCCGTTACTTGTAAAAAACTTTGATGACCCCACTCTGCCAGGAACAATCATTCATAATTGCAAGGTTGATAAGCTTCCACCCTTGATTGTTTTTAAGGACAACCAATGTTTGATCTCGTGCAAAGTAACAGACTACTCCTTTATCAACGAACAGCAGATGAGTTCTATCTTTGAAACGCTTTCACAACGAGATGTCCGCATCAATGTGATGCAAAATTCCGCGATCACATTTTCTTTTTGCGTTGATTTTCGCGATCAGAAAGTTCTTAAACTTATCGAAGCCCTTAGCAAAGACTTTGAGGTATATTACAATACAGGCCTTACATTAATCACAATTAAAAATTACGACACGGCTACCTTTAATGAGTACAGGACAAAACCAGGGGTTATCCTGGAGCAATCATCCCGATCGACACTTCAGGTGTTGGTAAGAAATAAGGGCTGTGTTGCCTTTAGCTCGAGAATAAATTGCCCTATCGAGCGATCCAGTATTTCAAAAACTTCCTGAAAATCTGTTTCTGTTCCATGGTACGGATCAGGTACATCACCAGGCCCATGCGGGTCAAACTCACGCATTAAGCGGACTTTATGCTTAAGCTTGCTGGCGGAAGGCAATCGCAGAATATTAAATTGATTGTTTTCATCCATGGCAAAAATATGATCAAAATTAATTAGGTCTGCCTCTGATAATTGTCTTGCCTTGTGACTTATTGCTACGCCATTTTTATTAGCTGTGTTGATTGTCCTATGATCCGGTGGTGCCCCAATGTGGTAATTACCAGTTCCGCATGAATCAGCCTGGAAAATGTGCTCCAATTTATTTTCTCTGATTTTATGATTAAAGACCGCTTCGGCCAGCGGAGATCGACAAATATTGCCCAGACAAACAAAAAGAACTTTCATGGTCCAAAATTAATAGTTGGCAGGTTACTCAATCAAAACTTAAAGTATATAAACTCGCATAGCATATTTTTTATCCGCCTTTTGGTTAGAAATGGCCTCCTCAAACGAGAGGAGGCCTTTCTTTTTTTATTCGGCCCTCTAAGAATTCTTTAGCTTTGTCAGAAAGCTTATAAAAATGGAGTTTATCAAAGTAACCGAGCAAAAAGAACCACATATTGCACTCATTGAATTAAACCGTCCAAAGGAATTAAATGCACTTAACCGACAATTAATGGAGGAGGTGCGTGATGCATTGCAGGCGCTGGATAAAAATGAGTTGGTGCGTGTAATTATCATTACGGGCAATGAACAAGCCTTTGCGGCTGGGGCCGACATCAAACAAATGGCTGATAAAACGGCCATTGATATGTTGATGCTTGACCAGTTTAGTACGTGGGATCAAATTCGCAAAACCAAAAAACCAATTATTGCAGCCGTATCAGGTTTTGCATTAGGTGGTGGCTGTGAGTTCGCCATGACGTGCGACATGATTATTGCTTCAGAAACTGCCAGGTTTGGTCAGCCCGAAATAAAAATAGGAACAATACCCGGTGCGGGCGGCACCCAACGCTTAACCAAAGCTGTTGGCAAAGCTAAAGCCATGGAGCTTATTCTTACAGGTAGATTTCTCACTGCAGAAGAAGCACACTTTTACGGTCTTGTAAATAAAGTTGTGCCAAAAGAAATGTACCTCTACGAAGCTTTTCAATTGGCCAAAGAGATTGCACAACTTTCTCCCGTTGCGGTTCAACTTGCCAAGGAATCTATTAACCGTTCCTTTGAAACTCACCTGGATGAAGGCCTTACCCTCGAGAGAAAAAATTTCTACCTCACGTTTGCGTCAGAAGACCAGAAGGAAGGTATGAAAGCATTCGTTGAGAAAAGAAAACCCGATTTCAAAGGAAAGTAACTGGCTGAGAATTGAATAATCACAGTTACATTATTTTGTTTAGACTATTTTAGCAGAAAAATTCATTTTGATTTTATATAGCCTATCCATTCAACTCTTGCGGTTGATCTATTTTATGGCATCATTCTTTAATGCCAAGGCCAGGCTATTCGTTAACGGACGCAAGAATATTTTTGAAAGACTACAGACTTCACTTTCCGAAAATAAAAAACCCCTTATTTGGGTGCATTGCGCCTCGTTGGGCGAATTTGAACAAGGGCGGCCTATTATGGAAGCCTTCAAAAAAAAGTATCCATCTCATAAAATATTGTTAACCTTCTTTTCTCCTTCCGGTTACGAAGTAAGAAAAAATTATTCTGGAGCAGACTTCATTTTCTACTTGCCATGGGATAGTTCTTCCAATGCCAGGCGATTTATTCAGATTAGTAAACCCACTCTGGCAATTTTCATTAAATATGAATTCTGGTATCATTATTCAGCTGAATTGAAAAGAAAATCAATTCCGCTTGTTTCTGCATCCTGCATTTTCAGGCATAACCAAATCTTCTTTCAATGGTATGGAGGATTGTCCCGGAAAACCCTGAAAAACTTTGATTATTTTTTTACTCAGAGTAGCGAGTCTATTGACTTATTGAAACGAATTGGAATTAATAATGCGTCTGTTGCCGGGGACACACGCTTTGATCGCGTCTACGCAATTACTCAAAACACAGAACCCATTGACATTGCACAACGGTTTAAAGGAAACGAAAAATTATTTGTTGTAGGAAGCTTGTGGCCGGAAGATCTTGACGTTCTGGTACCGTTCATAAACGAGCATAAGAAAGCATTAAAGTTTATCATCGCTCCGCATGAAATCACTGAGAATTTTTTGACTGAAATTGAAGCCTCAATCGATGCAAAAAGTATTCGGTATTCTAAAGCTAACCATCCTTTAGATTCATACTCAGTTCTTATCATTGATAACGTAGGCTTGCTTTCGAGACTTTATCACTATGGCGAGTTTGCTTATGTTGGTGGTGCATTTGGCAAAGGCCTTCACAATATCTTGGAAGCCGCCTGTTATGGAGTACCCATTTTCTTTGGAAATAAGAACTATGAAAAGTTTAAGGAGGCGCGGGAGTTGATTATGCGTGGCGGAGCTTTTGCAATAGCTGATTATTCAGAGTTAAAAACTGAATACGAATTGATGACCAATCATCCCGAAACTTTTCTTTTGGCGTGCGATGTGACCAAATCGTATGTGAATGAAAATTTAGGAGCTACCGAAAAGATTATAAAATACTGTGATAAACTTATTCAATCATGATTGGTCGTGTACTCAAATCAACCGGATCGTGGTATGAAGTTGTTGGGGAAGATCAAAAAAAATACGCATGCCGGGTACGTGGTAAAATGCGCCTTGAGGGCTATCGCGAAAGCAATCCCATTGCTGTGGGTGATCAGGTAAAATTTGAAATAGATAATTCAGAAGGAATAATTTCAGAAATTCTTGCACGCACAAATCACATGCTTCGGCAATCCGTAAAAAGAACCGGTCATGCCAGCGTACTCGCAGCCAATATAGATCAGGTGCTTGTAGTCGCTACAATAAAACAACCACGCACTTCACTTGGGTTTATCGATCGGGTATTGGTTTCTGCTGAATCGTTTCGGATACCACAAGTAATTGTTTTCAATAAGAAAGATCTTCTTACTGAAGAAGAAATAGTTGAATTGGAAAACCTGATCGGATTATATCAATCGATTGGGGTTAATGCTATATCCATTTCCGCACAACACGATACAAGTCTCGAGGAGATCAGTAAGATACTGCAGGGTAAAGTGACATTAATAGCGGGTCATTCCGGGGTAGGCAAGTCAACTATACTTAACCGCTTATCACCAGAAATAGGTCAAAGCACTGCCGCCATTTCAGATTATTCTGACAAAGGAACTCACACAACTACCTTTGCAGAAATGTTCCCGCTTGACGCAACCACCTATATTATTGATACCCCCGGCATAAAAGAATGGGGACTTGTTGATATGGAACAGCAGGAGATCTCCGATTATTTCCCTGAAATGCGGGAGATACGCCTGGGTTGCAAGTTTGGCGCCCGCTGTCTTCACATCAATGAACCCAGATGTGCTGTAAAAGAAGGTGTTGAAAATAATCTGATCTCTGCCAGTCGGTACAATAGCTATTTGAGTATGGTGTTGGGCGAAGACAATCGTAAATAAATGCCTAGAGCGATCTTAGTAATCGCAAATACGCCAGGCCTAATTGAAAGTCGAGCAGCTTCAGGGATACTTTTAGTTCATACCAAACTCTACTTCTCAACGCTTTCACTTCTTCCGGGGTGCGATTTAAATCTTTAATCTTTTGACACACCACAAATGTTGATAACCGTTGATTGCCGGATCGCTTAAATTGATTCTTAGACATAGAGTTTAAAACGAATCGCTTCTTTAGAAGAACCTGAGGTGAATAAATAAATTTATACTTGCGGGAAACCCGCACCCAAAAATCAAAATCTTCGTAGGCCAGCGATTCATCATATCCGTTCATGTATTCAACTACCTCTCTTCGAAACAGCATGGTAGGTGAACAAATGAAATAACGATCAATTACTTGTTTGTAGATATCCCCGGAAGGAATTGTATTATGAGGATATTTTGCCGAATGTAAACGAATAAAATTACCCTGCTCGTCAACATGCTCGGCATCAGAAAAACTTACGCCATATTCCGGTCCCGCATCAGCCAAGGCCTTTAACCCAACTTCAATTCGATTGGGCAACAGGATATCATCCGCTGCAAGGTCAATACAAAACGATCCTTTTGAAATAGCATACGCTTTATTAAAGGTTTTACAATATCCAAGATTCCTGGCATTTAAGAGAAGAGTTGTTTTTGGATGACTTGCAATCCATTGCTTGATAACCTTTCCGCTACTATCGGTGCTGCCGTCATCTATTACAATCAATTCAATATTACCGTACGTTTGGTTGACTACGGAATCCAATGCCTCTTTAACAAAACGTGCGTGGTTGTAACAGATACAAATTACTGTAACCAATGGCGCACTCATAACGACTTGGTGTAAGTAACCTTTCCACTACTAATTCCACCAATACTCTTCTTAAAATGAAGTAGCGACCTGCTTACGTGTCCATCAATCATGGAAGTTCCCAGATCAATCAATTCGTATTTATTATTGGAGGCAAAATCATAAATACCAGCAATAAGAAAAACCACAGGACTTACGCGATTATACTTCTTTGCATGGGCATAGTAGAATGTGTATAGAATTTTCTTGCTTACTTGAATTACAATGGCTGAAGCCGCAATCTCATCCTTTCGGCTCGCTTTAAAAAGATAAAACCGATCCGGAAAAACAGAAATAGTTTTCTGCAATTCGCCCAAAGACATGGAAAGTGATTGATTGCGTTCTTTGCGGCAAGTTGCAATAAAGGAATAGATCTTTTTCAAATCTGAACTATCAATCTGTTCAATCTGAAACAACTCAATTGCCTTCTTTAGCTTTTGCCTTTCCGAAACCTTAATCTTTTTATCGAAGGTCTTTTCACTAACCTGAATAATACTCGAAATTGTTTCTTGCTGAGTAAATTGTAATTTCCTCAGCACACCATTTACTTGTTGCGAAAGATGTTTGTCGTACAACTCCGGAAAATTGCGAATAGCAATCTCCTTTATTCCCAGCTTTACTAGTTGACCTTGCACCTTTTCTAAAAATTCTTTTAGTTGAATTTCATTCAATCTTTTGTAAACTTCAACTGATCCAAAAGGAGCGCGTAAAGGACTTTGCGCAAGACCCGATTTAATATGAAATGAAATGCGGGCATATACTTTCTCTGTCCCTGATTCACAAAAGTCGAACACATGCCATCCCGTTTTGGATTGAAGCAACAAATGGTTAGTGTCATTAAATAAAAATATAGCCGGCTGAGAAAGACACGATCTAAAATCAGAAGTATGATGCAAATGAAATTTCAAGGGCTTAAACTAAAGTTATGCCTTGGTTTTCACTCTTGCCCAATCTTTAAACTGCCAGTAGACCATTCCTGTGGTTAGGTGATTTCCTTTTACATCATGAATTTTTATCTCACAGGGAACCACAACAGCCTCCTGGCTTTTTAGTGGCTGGATTACTTTTTCATCAAGCCATTCTTTAGAAATAACAAACTCAGCCGTAGCGTCCATTTTGCCCTGATAGTGATAATTCATTTCAAGTCGTTGCATTATTATTCTGTATTTCTTCATGTCCAGACTACTCAGCAACAAGAAGCCCGTAGTAAACTCGGAGATGGTAGCTAACCCACAGGCGTGCAAACCCCGAATGTGATTAAAATTACCTCTCTTATATGGCATGATTGTCTTGAGCCTATAATCCTCAATCTCAATAATCCGAAATCCATGTGGCTTATTGAATGGAATCATCCTATTAAGCGACCAGTTAAGCACCATCAAATAAAAAGATGAATGTTTTGCTTTTTCCAGTATTTTGGTGGGTTCAAACATAGCGAGGAGAATTACATGTTCGATTTACGATTTTTAACTGGAAAATAGATGAAAAAAATTGTTGTTCTGGGAGCCGGGCTGGTAGGCAAAGCAATGGCCATCGACCTTTCGAAAAATTTTGATGTCACTTCCGTGGATATTAATCAGCTACCCTTGTCAGAATTGAGTAGTGTGGGGATTAAGACACAAAAAGCAGATATATCCAATGCTACAATTCTGGCTTCACTGATTCAACCTTTTGACTTGGTGGTAGGTTCTGTTCCAGGCTTCCTGGGTTTCGAAACCTGCAAAACAGTAATTGAGGCCGGAAAAAATATGGTGGATATTTCATTCTTTCCGGAAGATCCCTTTCTTCTCGATGAGCTCGCTAAAAAGAACAATGTCACAATTGTCACTGATTGTGGCGTGGCTCCAGGTATGGGCAATATCATCCTTGGCTATCACAATAAAAAAATGAAAGTCAAATCATATGAGTGCCTGGTCGGTGGACTGCCTCTGGTTCGCGAATGGCCTTACGAATACAAAGCAGTTTTTTCACCCATTGATGTCATTGAAGAATACACGCGGCCGGCACGGTATGTACAAAATAGTGTCATTGTAGTTAAAGAAGCTTTATCCGACACCGAATTGGTTCACTTTGATGAAGTGGGAACATTGGAGTCCTGGAATTCTGATGGGCTACGTTCCTTGATTAAAACGATGGCGCACATTCCAGACATGATAGAAAAGACCCTGCGTTATCCGGGCTGTGTTGAATACTTACGTGTGTTAAGAGAAACCGGATTCTTTTCGCACGAGGAAGTGGATGTAAAAGGAGTTAAAGTAAGACCCTTTGATCTTACCGCCAAATTACTTTTCCCAAAATGGAAATTGAAACCGGGCGAAGTGGAATTCACAGTAATGAGAATCAGAATGAAGGGAGAAGAAAATGGGCAAGAAAAAAAATTGCAATACACACTGTTAGATCGCACCGAGAAAAAAAGCGGAACTCTTTCCATGGCGCGGACTACAGGGTATACCTGCACTGCGGCAGTTAATCTGGTACTGGATGGTAAGTACACGCGCAAAGGCATAAGCCCCCCGGAATATCTTGGGGAAGATGAAGGAAACTTCACTTTCATTGTGGACTACCTGAAAGACCGAGGAGTTATCTATAAAACCAGTTCGTATTAATCTTTTACACTTGGTTTTTATTCTTACCTTAACTTTTTAAAACCGCACAATGGATCAATCGAAAAAGCAACCGACTCTCCTTCTGGCTCTTATCCCTATCGTAATCTTGATCTTTTTGCTTACCATCAATGTGGTGGTACTCGGTTCGAATGCGATTTCAGGTGCTAATCAAATTGCGCTGCTGCTAGCCGCTGGTGTTGCCGGCATAATTTCATTTCGACTTGGCTATAGTTGGGAAGAAATTGAAGGAAGTATAGTTAAGAGCATTAGTTCGGCTATGGCCGCTATGCTTATTCTACTTGCTATCGGATCCCTTTCTGGTACATGGTTACTAAGCGGCATTGTTCCTTCCATGATTTACTATGGTTTAAAAATTCTTAATCCAACCATATTTCTATTTGCTGCATGCGTGGTCTGTAGCATCGTATCGTTAGCAACAGGAAGCTCGTGGTCAACCGTAGCCACAGTAGGCATTGCCTTGTTAGGAATTGGTAAAGCCTTGGATATTCCTGAAGGAGTTATTGCGGGCGCAATTATATCCGGTGCCTATTTTGGAGATAAGATGTCTCCACTTTCCGACACTACGAACCTGGCTCCGGCAATGGCGGGCACTGATTTGTTTACCCACATTCGATACATGGTTTTAACAACCGTACCGACTCTCATTATCACGCTTATTATTTTTTTTGTGTGGGGGTTTACATTAGATACTGCTGAAGTAGCTGCTGACAGTTCAGCCGTGTTGTTAGCACTCGAAGATAAATTCAATTTGAATCCCATATTGTTTATCGTTCCGGTTTTGGTAATTGTCATGATTGTTAAGAAAGTACCTGCCCTTCCTGCTTTGCTGGTGGGCGCGTTACTTGGCGGAATTGCTGCTATCATTTTTCAACCACAGATTATTGAACAGATTTCGGGTATTCAGGGTGACTATCTTAAAGCTTCTTTCGTGGCGGTAATGAATGCGATGACTACAACCATCAACATTCAAACCAGTGATCCCATGATTACCGAATTACTTACTGCTAAAGGAATGAGTGGAATGCTAAATACAATCTGGCTAATTTTATGCGCCATGATCTTTGGTGGTGTAATGGAATCGTCCGGATTATTAAAGGCTATTGCCGAGCGTATTATTCAGTTTGCACACTCAACAGGATCTTTAGTAGCCTCTACTGCTGCAACCTGTATCTTTTTCAATTTCACTGCATCCGATCAATACATGGCTATTGCTGTTCCGGGCAGAATGTATGCCGACACTTACCGCAAGCGCGGATATAAACCAGAGCTATTAAGCAGAACCCTGGAAGATTCGGGGACAGTTACATCCGTACTTATACCCTGGAATACTTGCGGGGCTACACAAGCTAACGTTCTTGGTGTTGCTACTATGGTCTATGCCCCCTTTTGCTTTTTTTGCATTATCAGTCCCTTAATGACTGTTCTGCAAGCCTACCTTAACTATAAGATCCGCAGGCTGGATGACCCAAAAAAATAATCATAAGACCACGATCACTCACGAAGAGATAAATGAACTTCCCCTTGGCGCTTTCGAGGGAAAGGTGATAGTTTTATCAGAAGAAAAAAATGTTACGCGGATCTTTGCGGAAATCAACAAGCATACTGTTGTAGGATTTGACACAGAAACAAAGCCGGTATTTGTGCGGGGTCACCAAAATAAAGTATCGCTGATGCAGATCGCCCTGCCTGACACAGTATTTCTTGTTCGTCTTAATCATACCGGTATGCAGCCGGCCATTATCCACTTTCTGGAAAATGAAAATATTCTGAAAGCGGGTGTTGCATTACGCGATGATATCAAGGGCTTGCAGCGATTGAAACATTATACTCCCGCTGGTTTTGTGGAACTGGCCGAGATGAGTAAAAAGGCAGGTCTTGAGGTTGAAAGTGTGAAAAAACTTACCGCATTACTTTTAGGTTTCCGGATTTCAAAAAGTGCCCAAACCAGTAATTGGGAAGCTGAAACTTTCAATGAGAAACAGATCAGTTATGCAGCCACTGATGCGTGGGTTTGTTTGGAGATTTATAAAAACTTATCGGCCCGATTAGTTTAATGCTTGCCGCCCGTAAAACCTGCAAGCGCTCTCATAGCCAGAATTAAACTTAGCAACGTGAGTACACCACCCATAGCCATGGGTGCACCTGGAAAATATAAGGCTGCTGCCGGACCGGTAAATGCACTGAATAGTTGAGTCATCAGTAACGGACCGATAATCGAAGTTACACTCATCAAACTTGTTAAAGCACCTTGCAGTTCGCCCTGTTCATTGGCAGGTACTTGCGAAGAAATTATTCCCTGCAAGGCTGGGCCTGCAATACCCCCCAGACAATACGGAATTAAAAAAGCAAACATCATCCAGCCTTCGGTAGCAAAAGCAAACAGAACAAATCCTATACTGTAAAGAGCAAGTCCTATGTATAAGGAATTTTTTTGCCCCCACGCTGGAATGATAATTCGTATTAAACCACCTTGCACAATCGCAATCAGAATTCCTACAGCTGCCAACGAGGCTCCAATCATCGCGCTACTCCATCCAAATTTTTCGATAGTATAGTAGGACCAGTTACTTTGAACTGCATGAGAGGCGATGTAAATCAAAACCAGCGAAGCAACCAATCCTAATACAACCGGATATCGCTTAAGATTTAAGAGCGAGGCAACAGGATTGGCTCGTTTCCACTCAAATTTTCTTCGATTCTCCACCTTCAATGATTCCGGTAAAATAAAATATCCATAAAGCCAATTAAGCAGACTTAACCCGGCAGCAGCCATAAATGGAACACGTGGGCCGAACGAACCTAAAAGTCCACCCAGGCCCGGGCCAATGATGAAACCCAAGCCAAAAGCAGCGCCAATCATTCCAAAATTTTGTCCGCGTTTTTCCGGTGTGCTTATATCCGCAATGTAGGCTCCAGCGGTAGTAAAGCTGGCACCGAGTGCGCCTGCAATCAGTCTTCCCACAAATAACCACCCGATGGTTGGAGCTAATGCGAGAAAAATATAATCTAACCCAAATCCAAAAAGCGAACCCAACAAAATTGGTCTACGACCGTACTGATCGCTTAAGCCCCCGAGTATTGGTGCAAACAAAAACTGAACTATAGCAAAGGCAAATAAAAGCCAACCGCCTATTCTTGCCGCTTCACTCGTAGTGCCATGGGTAAGTTCAATGATCAGGTTAGGCAATACCGGTATAATGATTCCAAAACCGATGGTATCGATTAGCAGCGTAACAAAAATGAAACCGATAGCGGCCTGTTTGCTGGATTTCATAGCAGGTAAATCGAAAGTTAAAATTTTACGCGATCACACTCAAGGAAATTTTCCGACCCAAGGCATTTAACAGGATGATTTTGTTCATAAGCTCATCTTTTTCTTTGAGTTTCACTTGCGTCTTTAAAAGACAATCCTCTGCGTATTCTTGACTCAAAATCTTCACATCAAAGTCTTTGATCAGTTTCATAACCTCCGGAGTTTCATCGTATGGATATCTGATTTGGAATTTCTCAGTTACTTCCTTTTCGACAATCTGTGCATTATTTAATGCTTCTTCAGCAGCCAGCTTATAGGCATGTATCAAACCTCCTACGCCCAGTTTAATACCACCATAATATCTAACAACTACAACTAATACGTTGGTCAAATTTTTAGATCGAATCTGCCCGAGAATGGGGTCACCAGCCGAGTGACTTGGTTCACCATCATCAACCGCACGAAACCGGTCTTTATCAGAGCCAAGTATCCAGGCAAAGCAATGGTGAGTGGCATCAAAATATTTCTTCTTTAAAAGCTCGATTTTCTCTTTGATTTCAACTTCAGAATCAACCGGATAGGCAAAAGCCAAAAACTTGCTACCCGATTCCTTGTAGTATCCTTCGGCAGAACTCAGAATCGTGTAAAAAGAAAAGTTGCTCATGGAGTAACGTGAACTGGCTTTTTTGCGTCATAAAGAAAGAAATTAAGTTTCTGATAAAAAATTATTGAAATGAAGCAACCTCCTGCTATCGGGAAAGTCCTTCCACACGTAAACACTATACTTATGAAAAGAATTTTCGTGACCAGTTTAGCGCTGGTTTTTGCCTTCAGCCTTGTGCTGGCTCAAAATAAGGAAACCCGCAATGTTGAAATCTTTACTAAAATTGCCTTTCGTGTACCCGGAAAGCTTTATTTAAAGCAAGGACCGGTACAAAAAGTGGAACTTCAGGGAGAAAAAGATGTGCTGGCCAAGATTGAAACTGAAGTTAATGGTGGCCGACTGAGTATTGGCCGCGAAAACGACAATTGGAAAATGTGGGATTGGGATGATGATAAAATTACTGTTTATATAACCGTAAAAGATATTGAGGGAATCAGTGTAAGTGGTTCTGGCGATCTGATGGGCGATGGAAAATTTAAAACCGGAGATCTTGATCTGAATGTTAGTGGATCAGGCTCATTGGAAATTGATGTTGATGCTTCTGGCATGATGGAAGCCAATGTTTCAGGTTCTGGAAATATGGATGTAACGGGCACTTGCCGGTCGTTGGAAGGTAAAGTAAGCGGTTCAGGAAAAGTAGCCTTTGCGGGTACTATTGCCGAGCGTGCAGATGTAAATGTGTCGGGTTCAGGAAAAATACTAGCTAAGGGCACAGCTCGTGAAATAAAAACAACCATTAGTGGTTCTGGTGAAGTACTGGCTGCTGATCTGGAAGTTGAAAAATGTGAAGTTCGTATTTCCGGTTCGGGCGATGTTGAGATAAATGTAAAGAAGGAATTGGATGCCAACATTTCCGGAAGTGGCAGTGTTACCTACAAAGGCAACCCCAGCCAGGTAAACAGTCACTCATCGGGCAGCGGTAAAGTGAGAAAAATGTAACGCAAGAATTCTAATATTGCTTAGTCCAAAAAGGCGGAAATTTCTTTCCGCCTTTTTTTTTGTATCCTTGAGTTAGCAACACGAATTTTTATGGAATCATACATTGACATAGAACTTGGTATTCGACTGGTAATCTCATTTTTACTTGGTGCAGCCATTGGCCTGGAGCGTGAATATCATAGTAAAGCAGCGGGCTTACGAACAATGATCATGATCTGTTTAGGTTCCACCATCTTTACGGAAATCTCCATCATCCTGGGCGGCTCCAACCCCGACAGAATTGCCGCCAATATTGTTACCGGAGTTGGATTTCTGGGTGCGGGAGTTATTTTCAAAGATGGGTTAAGTGTTTCAGGAATTACTACGGCCACTACCATTTGGATCTCTGCTGCCATGGGTATGGCTGTTGGCGCGGGTCAATATTTTATTGCTGTGGTAAGTACAGGTGTTATCATTATCGTTCTTAGTATGTTTAACAAATTGCAACGATTTGTTGAAAAACTTCATCAGGTAAGGACCTACAAGGTGAGTATAAATATTACTGATGAAAATGTAATTGAGCCTGAAATGAAACTATTGGCGTTAAGCTATAATCATAAACGGAGTTCAAAAGAAAACAATACGCTCAACGTTTTCTATGAAGTAATTGGCTCCGAGAAGAAGCTGAATTCCTTGACAGAATCTTTGAAAAAAAATGAAAAGGTTATTTCGTTTGAGTATTAGTATGATGCGCAATGCTTCCTTCGGCAATAAAGTATTGCGCAGCTATATACGTGAACATGATACATAGTGAAGCGTACGGAAAAGGGGTAAGAAACTTGTTTATTGCTAACAAAGAGTCGGATGTCATAAATAGCAATGCCCCAGTAAAAATAAATATAAAACTCTTTTGGTTTGTTAAGCCAAATCTAAATAAGGCCTGCAGCGACATTAACGTAATGACCAGGGCATAGATCATTACAGGTAATGTAAGTTCGCCCAGCGAAGGATATAAAATCACAACCAATCCAGTTCCAGCTAGTAGTATGGGTAACGAAAACCTGACCTTTTGTGTACCTAGCAATCCGTTTGAGCTCTCCGTGTTGCGCATTTGCCGGTAACAAATAATATATAATACATGACCAATCAAAAAGGAACCCAGTCCCGCCATAAAGAAAAGTTGCTGCTCTGATTGAAACATCAATAACACATCGCCTAACCAACAAAAACTCATGGCAATTAAAAAAAGTGAACTTCGCCTGGTCGTGTTCGACAGATAATATCCGGCCAAAGTTATCATGATCAATGGCTTAGCTATTAAATTAACTAGTGGCATGTTGAATGTTACTGAAATCAATTCAGCCACACTCACCAGAATAAAAATATAGAATGTGAATTTTTTCATGCCTTTACAAATTGTTGTTTCATAAGTAAGTACATAAAAGCCAGGGCCCCAAGCAATCCACTGATCAAAAAGGTGATAAAAAATCGTGAGGGATCATTCGCGTAAATCATCCCGGAAAGAAATGCTCCTAAACCAATACCTAATTCCATGAAAATATAGAGCGAGGCTATCCCCCTGCCCTTAAATTCATCATGACTTAAATCGGTAGCCCAGGCAAGCAACGTAGGCGAAGTCGATCCTTGCGCAAGCCCATATAAGGTAACTCCCAAGATTAATTGCGCAGACGAAGTAGCTGTGCCTATTACTACCATAGAAAGACCAATTAATAAAGTGCTTACACGCAGTACGGGCACTCGGCCATAACGATCTGAAGCTTTACCCGCCAGTAATCGAACAATTAAAGATGCTACCGTTAAATAAGTAAATAGTAAACCCTTGTTCTTGATACCAACAAACTGACCGAAGTCGGGGATTATGGTAAACATTGTGCCATAAGCAAAAGCAGAAAGCACCATCACCAAACAAGGAGCTGACACCAAAGGCTCAAAAATATCTTCCCGCTTTACTTTCAAATAACTAATCGAAAATTTTTCCTTTCCTCTCAACGTTTCTTTAGTTCGTAAAAGAATCGAAATGGAAATTAATGCAAGGAAAGAAGACCCATAAAACATTACATCCAGACCAAACTGATTTGCAAGCAAGCCACCCAGCGCAGGGCCACCCGCCATCCCCACAGCACCGGCTGTTCCTAATATTCCCATAGCCTCGCCTCTACGCTGCGATGGAATTATATCTGATAAATACGCAGTGGTGCCTGTGGGGGTAAAACCTGTTGAAAACCCATGAACAAATCTTAAGAGAAAGAAGCCAGCTAATGATGAAATAATGGGATAAAATAAACTGCAAATGAAACAGACCAGGGCTCCGAAAATCATAACCGGAACCCGCCCAATTTTGTCGGCCAACTTGCCACTAAATGGCCTCGAAATCATTGCCGTAATTGTGAAGAGGGAAATAATTAATCCTTTGTATTCAGCACCGCCCAATTGAGTCAGATACTCTGGCAACTCAGGAATGATCATATTGAAGCTCGCAAAGAAAAGCAGTGAGCTAACACAAAGAAGCCAGAAGTGGTAGTCGTATATTTTTTGTATTGACTGTCCCAAGTGTATTGTTTAAATGGAAGATCCTTGATTAGTAAGCAGGCAATAGGCTAAATTGATTGGGCAAAATTTTGAAATTATGATTATGAGTTTGCCCACTTTAGTGGAATTAATTGCAAATGGTCTATTTAATTATTGCCTGTTACTTTGGGCTTGTTCCTGTCCTTCCAACAAGTACGCTTTGATAAAATCATCCAGGTCACCATCCAGTACATTTTGTGCATCGTGCCGCTCAACTCCAGTGCGCGCATCTTTCACCAGTTTGTAGGGATGCAAAACATAATTTCTGATTTGTGAACCGAAATCGATTTTCATTTTACCGGCTTCAACTTTGTCGCGGGCAGCATTTCGTTTCTCCATTTCAGCCTGATACAATTTCGATTTCAGCATTTGCATGGCGCGTTCACGGTTGGCATGCTGTGAGCGTTCTACCTGGCACACAATAACAATTCCAGAAGGTTTATGTGTTAGCTGCACTTTGGTCTCAACCTTGTTTACATTCTGGCCACCCGCACCGCCCGAGCGTGAAGTTTGAATTTCCACATCGGCAGGGTTCACTTCAATTTGTATGGAGTCATCCACTTTTGGATAAACAAATACAGAAGCAAATGAGGTATGCCTTCGTTGATTGGAATCAAAAGGAGAAATGCGCACCAACCGATGCACACCGATTTCTGACTTAAGCTTTCCATAGGCGAAGGGCCCTTCTATTTCCAGGGTAGCCGATTTGATTCCAGCTACTTCGCCTGATTGATAATCAATTTGTGAAACTTTATATCCACTCTTCTCGCCCCACATGATATACATGCGGTTAATCATATCGGCCCAGTCGTTACTCTCCGTTCCGCCTGCACCCGGATTTATTTCCATTACTGCGCTGAGTTGATCTTCTTCCCCACTTAGCATCTTCTTAAACTCAAGCTCCTCAATGGCTTTGGCCGCTTTACTATAATCGCGATCCAACTCCTCCTCGCTTACCTCGCCCGCTTCATGAAATTCGTTAAGCACTTCCAGGTCTTCCAATGACTTGTTAGCCTGGTCAAAAGCATCTGTCCATACTTTTTTAGTACGGATATTTTTTAAAATTACTTCAGCTTCTTTGGGTTTGTTCCAGAAATCGGCCTGATGAGTGATTCGTTCTTCGTCCTGGATTTCTACGATCTTACGGTCGTAGTCAAAGATACCGCCTGAGGGCGGTAACACGGCTTTTTAGGTCCTTTAATTGTTCGGTGGTCATGATTACAAGAAATTCTGGCGCGAAGGTAATAGGTTCGCCTGAATTATAATAGAGCACAAAACTCTAATCGTACTGATAATAGCGTGAGGTAGGATCAATGGTTCGCAAAGAAAGACCCCGTAATTTTTGGTAAGGACTTCGGATAAAACGAAGTGCAGCCCCCGTGGCAGTAAGGGCAACTGAAGTAATTACAACCTGCTCGTCAATCCCGTTTTGTCCATCCACTATGAGTGTATTAATTTGATCAATCACAAAATATCCAACTCCGGCAATCATCATCACCGTGCCCAGCTTATTGAGTGTATTTGCCTTTCTTCTGCCCTTCACGTTAATTTTATAAATGGACTCAAAGGGAATAGTATCATTCAGGGTGAGGATTGAAAAATCATTAAACCGAATGGCTATCCCTTCTACGATAGTTTTATTCTTTAACTCACACTTGATATATTCACCTTCCGTAAAACGGGCTATTACATCCCCTCGCTTTAGCAAGATCAATTGCTTCTGACCGTTTACCAAGGTTACAGAAACAGTCGTTAATATTACCAGAAAGACAAATCTTAATCTTACCACTGACACGTGCGTTCGAATTGTAAAGCAATAAACAAAAAAAGCGGCCAATGCCGCTTTTGATTTCTTGTTAAATTCTATAAATCCATCCAAATGGATCAGGACTCTTGCCGCGTTTGATGCTTTCGAGTTCCGCGTAGACTTTATTTGAGAGTTGACGCTTCTCTATAGAAGGTAATTCGTAATTCTTTCCTTCATGCCCAATTAATTCAATATGCGCAATCGTAGCTGCGGTGCCCGCCCCAAAAGCTTCCTGAACTTTACCTTGCTCTAACGCAGCAACAAGTTCCTTCACTGAAATTTTTCTCTCTTCTACTTGCATGCCCCAATGGCGCGCCAGTTCTAACACACTCTTTCGGGTGATACCTGCCAATATCGAATCGCTTAATGCTGGAGTAACAAGAACATTGTCAATCACAAACATCACATTCATGGTTCCACTTTCCTCTACATATTCATGCGTCTTACCATCTGTCCAGATAAGTTGATGATAGCCTTGATCTTGTGCTAGCTTAGCCGGGTAAATAGCCCCGCCATAATTTCCACCTGCTTTTGCAAAGCCTGTGCCTCCCTCAACAGCCCTTGTATAATGAGTTTCAATTTTAACTTTTACCGGAGTGGAATAATACGGACCCACCGGGCTTAGAATTATCATGAACGTGAAATCGAGCGAAGGCCGGATGCCAATGTACTCATCGGCTGAAAACATAAATGGCCTGATATAAAGTGAACTGCCTTCTGTTTCAGGAATCCACGCACGATCTAAATCAATAAGGGCAGCAAGGCTTTCCATAAAAAGTTCTTCCGGGATTACCGGCATGCACATCCGCTCAGCTGAAATATTCATCCGCTTCCAATTATCCAGCGGTCTGAAAACCAAAGCTTCCTTTCCCTTCTCTGAAGGATACGCTTTCATTCCTTCAAAAATGGATTGACCATAATGCAAAGCCGGTGTAGCCGGGCTGATGGGAATATATCCGTAGGGCAGAATTCTTAAATGCTTCCATTCACCATCCCGATAATCGGCCATGAACATATGATCTGTATAAACCTTGCCGAATGGTATATTGGAGAGGTCTACTATAGCAAGCCGCGATTCGGATACTCTGCTCGTTGAAATTTTGAGTGTATCAACCATGATGAAAGTGGTTAAAAAGTTATGCCCGCAAATTACAATTAATATTAAAAGCGGACTAACAGATGTTAGCTTAAAAAATGATTAAAAATCAAATTTACATTCTTGGCCTCCAGGGAGTTTCCTGAGCCTTTAACTCATGGGCCATTGTTCGGCAAAGCATAAAAAGATAATCCGACAGTCGGTTCATATACTTTATTACAAGCGGGTCAACCTTTTCGGTCTGACTCAAAGCAATTACCAATCGCTCAGCCCTACGGCAAACTGTACGAGCAACGTGACCAAAAGAAACAGAGGTATGACCACCCGGGAGTACGAAAAAACGCATAGGTGGAAGTATGGCATCCATTTCATCCATTCTATTTTCCAGCAATTCAATGTCATTTTCTGCCAAGGATGGTATTTTTACTTTCGTATTTTCAGGTTCTGTGGCAAGAATAGAACCGATGGTAAAAAGGCGATCCTGAATTTCAACCAGGATTTCTTTACGAGATTGATTTACCGACTGATCACGAAGAACTCCAACCCATGAATTCAATTCATCAACAGTTCCGTAGGTATCAATGCGCAGATCAGCTTTGGATACTCTCTTTCCGCCAAAAAGTGATGTTGAGCCCTGATCCCCAGTTTTGGTATAAATCTTCATGCCTCTAAATTCAAGATATATAATTCAAAAATCAAAACTGAGGCCTGATCGAGGAGGAATTAAACAGTTGCTACTGCTTGTGCCCGGGTGATATTCTCATTCTTTCTATCCCACTCGATAAGTCCGTCTTTCAGACGAATGATGCGGTGTGAGTAGTGAGCGATATCATCTTCGTGCGTTACCATGATAATGGTATTTCCTTTGTCATGAAGCTCATGAAACAAACTCATGATATCGTAAGAAGTTTTAGAGTCCAGGTTACCAGTGGGTTCATCGGCCAGAATAATGGAAGGATTATTAACCAGTGCCCTCGCAATGGCTACGCGCTGACGCTGACCACCCGAAAGTTCATTGGGTCTATGATGATGACGATCCCCAAGGCTTACATTTTCTAAAGCTGCCATTGCCATTTCTTCGCGTTCGGACTTGCTATACCCCGCGTAGATCAGGGGCAGCGCCACATTTTCTAATGCCGTTGCACGTGGCAAAAGATTGAAGGTTTGAAAAACAAATCCTATTTCCTTGTTGCGTACCTCTGCCAGTTCATTCTCTGTCATGTCACTCACCAACTGATTGTTGAGCCAATACTCACCGGAAGTTGGGGTATCCAGGCAACCAACAATATTCATAAGGGTAGACTTTCCAGAGCCAGATGGCCCCATAAATGCTACATATTCACCTTTTTCGATGGAAATTGAGATATCCTGGAGTGCATTTACGATGTTGTTACCCATTTTGTAAACCTTGGAGATATGGGTGGTCTTAATAATGTTGGGCATAGGGCTCGGTTTATTTCTAGTGTGATGCTATTCTATTCTGAAAAGTTTCTCTTGACTTCAACTTAAGATTTGACTTTAAGTTTCAAAAACGCTGCAAATTGATAAAAATATGTGTAAAAAGGTCAAAATAGTTATCCAATGGCAGTTATACCAACCAGACGACCAAAAGCCCCTCAAGGTTACATACTGATTTTGCCAGCTACAAAATCAACGCAGGCACTAATTACCTTCTCGTCTTTTAAAATTCTATTATGACCCAACCCTTTAGTGGCCAGAAGCCGGGCAGAAGGAAATACTTTGATCAACTCATGTACATGAATAATCTCAACTTCTTTATCCTCTTCATCATGCACCAGCATCAAATTCAGATCTAGAGGCACCTGACGTATTAAGGAAAGAGCTGTAAATTCCTCAAAGGATTTTCCATGTCTGTGTTTAATCAAAGCTTTAAAATTCTCCGCAGTCTTCCATGAGCCGCCAATGGCTTTCAAATAGGATTGGATTATTCTATCCGCAATAGTTGGAGAGGCAATATTGATCAACTTCTTTACCGGAAAACCTTTAGCGATTGCAAATAAAGAAGCTCCCCCACCAAAAGAATGAGCAATAATAGCTTCCGGATAGCCTTTAACACTTGCTACTGATTTCATCACTTCTTCAAACTCGGCAATAGAAGTTCGCTTGCCTTCCGACTTACCGTGAGCGGGACCATCAAAACCAATAATACGATAACCAGCTTCGTTAAACTGGGGAAGAAACTTTCGGAATTGTGTGGAGCGCCCAGCCCATCCATGCACTACCAGCACGTAAGGTTTTGAATCCTCACCCCATTGATAGCATTGTATTTTTTTCCCAGCAGCGATTACAGAGAACAACTTAGCCGTTGTCTCTGCTTCAAGTTCTTTGTCAGGAGTTTTGTATCGGAAAGGAGTGAAGAATATTTTCTCAAAATACCAACCCGACAATCGGGTGGAAATCTTTTCCAGCTTCGGAAATCCCCAACGGATAATTCTGAAGGCTAGCGGTATTTTAATTGGTTTTGATTTAGTCATTTGAGATAGTGAACTGAAACCTGTTTGTCTGGTGGGCAAAGGTATCAAGATCATACACTCTTTCAGAAAACAAAACCTGATTGTCATGAGAAACTAAAATAACGGTTGAGCATCGAGTGCCGTACCCATTGGTTTTAATAAACATTGAAGACAGAGCGCGTTCACGCTCAAGTCCAATGCCGCTATTGGGCAATGCTTGATCCTCTGCACGTTGTTCATCATACAGTAATTCAAACAGTCTTTCCGGTTCAACAACTGAATCCATAATGGCATTGCTAAATTTTTCTTTACCTCGATGTACTTTCGGCCAGGGGGTATCAAGTAAATGATTACTCAACCCATATATACCTGATTGCAGTTTTTGAAGTCCGTTTCCATAATTGGAGAGATACCACAGTTCATCCGGGTAGCCAGTCAATAAATTGAAGCCGTTATATCGTGCAGCTCGTTGAGACACTTTATTAAGATATGCCTCAGGAGTGTCGCCATTAACAAGAAAATCCAATACTAATTGCCCGCGTGACGGAGCGTTGGGATCTATGTTAGCCGGGTCGCGATAATTTGTAACAAGCCCAATCTTACCATTTTTAGTAATAGCCATCCAGGTGCCCGAAGCTTCCAGATCACGACCGCCAAGAATAGTTGGATAATCCTCCCAAAAATTTGCAGCTGCCGTTTTGCGATTATAAAATTCATCGCGGTTAGCCGCCACAATAAGTTTGTACGTTGGGTGTTGATTAAGCGCCAGAAAGATTAAGCACATGCCACTAAAACACTAATAGATTAAAACAGTTCCGCATTTTTTAAAACAACTCCAATTGCGAGGGCAGTAATTGAAACGACTTTCTGTGAAACGGAGTGATTCCTAACTGACGGATACCCTCCCGGTGTTCTTCGGTTGGATATCCCACATTGGTATGCCAGCCATAGCCAGGAAATTCCTCGGACAGTTTTGCCATCAAATCATCGCGATAATTTTTTGCAAGCACAGAAGCGGCAGCAATTGATAGATAGGTGGCATCTCCTTTTATCACACATTCATATTTAATTTCCTGATAAGGTTTGAACCGATTTCCATCGATCAACAAAAATTCAGGCCTGATTGATAATTTATCCAACGCCAGATGCATTGCCTTGAAGGATGCATTTAAAATATTGATCTCGTCAATTTCTTCATTACTTACTTCTGCTACAGCCCAGGCCAGCGCATCGCGAACAATATCAACTTGTAAACTTACCCTATCCTCCTTCGTTAGCTGCTTAGAATCATTTAATAATTCATGCTGATAGTCTTTAGGTAGAATCACAGCGGCTGCTACCACCGGACCTGCCAAACACCCACGACCTACCTCATCGCAACCAGCTTCAACTAAATCAGGAGTGAAAGAAGACAATAACATAAATTCAAAATTCAAGATTCAAAGTCCAAAATTCAAGATCATTACGTTAATTATTAGACTAATTTTGAATCTTGAATTTTAAACTATTTAATGATGAACCCCTGGCAAACCCTTTCATCGGAAGAAAAATATGATAACCGTTGGATCAACGTCACGGAATATCAGGTATTAAACCCTGCCGGTGGTAAAGGAATTTATGGAAAAGTGCATTTTAAGAACAAGGCTATTGGGATTGTAGCACTTGATGAAAATAACAACACCTGGCTGGTTGGCCAATGGCGTTATACCCTGAATGAATGGAGCTGGGAAATACCAGAAGGTGGTGGCCCTTTACATGATGATCCCTTACAATCTGCCAAACGAGAATTGAAAGAAGAAACCGGATTAATCGCCAATCAATGGACTTTAATTCAGCGAGTGCATCTTTCTAATTCGGTATCAGATGAAGAAGGCTTTATTTTCCTTGCTGAAGATTTAACAACTGGCGAAAGTGAATTAGAAGAAACAGAAGCTGATATGAAAGTATGGAAGTTACCTTTTAGTGATGCGCTTTCTATGGTGCTT
>DAOOCD010000010.1:30150-35486 GCA_035408225.1 Cyclobacteriaceae bacterium
AGCTGATATGAAAGTATGGAAGTTACCTTTTAGTGATGCGCTTTCTATGGTGCTTAAAGGCGAGATCACCGACAGTTTAACGGTGATGGCAATTTTGAAAGTTGCAAGAATTAAAGGAATTTAATAGAAGAGGGTACAGGATGCTTGATACTGGTGTAACAAAACCAAGTGACTTTCATCCCGTAACCAGTATACTGCATCAAGTATCTAGTAAACGCAATGTCAACACTATACCAATATCGCGCTCACGTTCGTCCTAATTTCCTCCTCGCCTACCCGGTGATGCTAAGCATGCTCGGCCAGGTGATGACAGGTGTGGCTGATAGCGTGATGGTAGGCTGGACCGGAGCGGTGCCGTTGGCAGCTTCTTCATTTGCCAATATCTTTTTTTCAGTCCCGCTTTTTTTCGGGGTTGGTGTCTCGTATGCCATCACTCCGTTGGTGGCACAAGCCGAAGGGGCCAATGATGACAATAAAATTATTGCCACGTTAAAAAACGGTTCACTTATCAATCTAGTAACAGGTCTGTTATTGGTAGTCCTGATTTTTTCTGTAGAACCCTTCATGCACTCGATGGGGCAACCCGATGAAGTCGTAACCTTGGCAATTCCGTATCTCAGCATTATTGCTATTTCCATTATCCCAACCATGATCTTTCAAACCTATAGGCAGTTTGCCGAAGGGCTACAGCGCACAAGAGTCGCGATGATTATTGTAGTCGGAAGTAATCTACTCAACATATTTCTAAACTATATTTTGATTTTTGGAGAGTACGGGTTCCCGGAAATGGGATTAAATGGTGCTGGTTGGGCAACGTTAATTTCGCGAATCGTAATGGCGATTAGCATGATGCTCTATGTTTACTACGGAAGAAAATATCAATCTTATAAGGCCGGTTTTTCGATTGGCAATTACTCACGATCTCTGATCAATAAAATGCTGCACATCGGTCTCCCTGCAGGTTCACAATTTATTTTTGAAGCCGGAGCATTTGGATTGTCTGCCATTATGATGGGCTGGCTCGGTACTACTGCCCTGGCTGCGCACCAGATTGCGATCAACCTCGCCACCATAAGTTACATGACCACATCAGGACTTGGTGCTGCGGCTACTATACGGGTAGGAAATTTTTGGGGTCAACGCAACACCATGCATTTACGAGCATCTGCTTTTACTATGATTGGTATGGCCGTGTGCTTAATGACTGCCTGGGCACTTCTATTCATTTTCGGAAGATATTTTTTACCCTCTTTATACATTGAAGATCAGGCGGTGATTCAACTCACAGCTTCCCTGTTAATTATTGCTGCATTCTTTCAATTATCGGATGGAATACAAGTTGTAACAGCAGGAGCACTACGCGGATTGCAAGATGTAAAAATTCCATCTCTTTTAATTTTTGTTGCCTATTGGGTGATTGCGTTACCGCTGGGCTATTGGCTAGCTTTTCCCTTGCAGATGGGTGCGAATGGAATCTGGATCGGCTTGTTTCTCGGGCTCACGTTAACCGCAACTGCTATGGTTGTTCGATTTAACCGGCTTTCGCGAAAGAAAGTGTTTTGATTTGTGAGTGGATCCCATTGGGGACTTAGCTTCAAAGTTCTTAACTTTCATTTCAAACCTATTTCTATGGAAGAGCAAGCCCGCCCGGTACAATATTCACAAACTACGATTACCGAATTAATGATTCCTTCCTACGCCAACTTTGGTGGAAAAATTCATGGTGGCATTTTACTTTCGCTAATGGATAAAGTTGCTTATGCAGCAGCCAGCAAACATGCAGGCACCTATTGTGTAACTGTTACTGTGGACAAAGTTGAATTTCTACAACCTGTAGAGGTTGGTGAACTGGTTTCCATGCATGCTTCTGTAAACTATGTGGGCCGCACTTCGCTGGTCGTTGGCATCCGCGTGGAATCGCAAAATATAAAAACCGGAAAAATAAAACACACCAACTCGTCTTTCTTCACAATGGTTGCCAAGGGTGATGATGATAAACCAGCATTGGTACCAGCCCTTGTTCTTGAAAGTAAAGAGGATGTTAAGCGGTTTATCGAGGCCATGCGCATGAAAGAAATCAGGAGTGCGATGCGTGAACAGATGGACGATGCAAAATCACACATTGAAGTGGAGAATGCCAATGAAGTGTTAAAAGACCAGCGGTGTAAAATTCAGTTCAAGTAGTTTCAAAATCATCTATACTTACTAAATAAATTAAATTCCTATGAAGTATATTCTTTCATTATTACTATTTCTAGCGTTCACACTTTCTTTTAGTCAAGGCCCGGTTATACTTACCCAACGCGATCAGGCACGCGTAATCGATGAATTATTAGAAGATCGTCTGCGCATCACATTACCAGCCTTGATGCGCAGGGAAGGTTTTGACATGTGGGTGGTAATCTCGCGCGAATACAATGAAGATCCTGTAATTGAAACGTTGTTACCTGCTACCTGGATGGCCGCACGCAGAACAACTATGTTGGTAGCTTTCGATCGGGGCACTGATAAAGAAATGGAGTTCCTGGCAGTAGCCAGATATGATGTAGGCAAAGCATTTAAGAGGGCCTGGGATCCTGATGCAAATCCTGATCAGTGGGCACAACTTGGTAAAATCATAACCGAGCGTAATCCTAAAAAAATTGGGGTTAACAAAGCGCCATCCTGGGGTCATGCCGATGGTCTTACCTCTAACGATTATGACAACCTGATCAAGGTTCTACCGAAAAATCTTCAACCGAAAGTGGTGTCGGCCGAGAAGCTAGCGGTTAGTTGGCTGGAAACCCGCACCGAAAAAGAGATGGCGATCTACCAGCAAATCTGTCGCATCGCCCACGAAATTATTCAAGAAGGTTTTTCTGATAAAGTAATTCAACCGGGAGTTACTACAACCGAAGATGTAGTGTGGTGGTATCGCGAGCGTATCAAAGAATTAAAACTGGATACATGGTTTCAGCCTTCGGTCTCCATTCAGCGCAACGAAGCGGATGCCATCATGGCCAAGCGCCCACAACCCCTGGTAATTCAACCGGGAGATTTTCTGCACGTAGATTTTGGAATCACTTACCTTCGATTAAATACTGACACGCAGCAACATGCGTACATTTTAAAAGCAGGCGAAACCGAAGTGCCAAAATTTTTGAAAGATGCTTTCGCAAAAGGAAATCGCCTTCAGGATCTGCTTACAGGCAATTTTAAAGAAGGTCGCACCGGAAATGAGATTCTGAAAGCTACCCGCGATCAGGCTATTGCAGAAGGTATTACACCCTCAATCTATACCCATCCAATTGGTTTTCATGGTCACGCAGCCGGTACAACTATTGGAATGTGGGATATGCAGGGCGGAGTTCCTTTCACGGGGGATTATCCCATGCATTACAAAACGGCTTATTCAATCGAGTTGAACTGTACGGTAAATATTCCCGAGTGGAAAAAAGATATTCGCATTCAACTGGAGGAAGATGGATACTTTGATGAGACTGGCTTCCGATATATTGATGGAAGACAACGGGAAATCATCACAGTTCCAAGAATGGGTGGCATTAACCGACAATAAAAATCAACCTTACTCAAAGTCCTTCTTTGATTGATTCAAGGGAGGACTTTTTATTTATCTTTACTTTTTAACGATACCGGAAAGTCGCAATACCTCTTACATGAGAATTCTTAGAAGGCTTCATCTCTATTATGGGTTCATCATGTTTGCAATACTCTTCCTGGTTTTCTTTCCACTATTTCTTATTCCGATTTTGTTTCCCAAACAATTTCACTTAGTAGGTGTGTTCAACCGGTGGTGGGCTTACATTCTATTTCCAATCGCACTTTTACCCTATAAGGTTGAATGCCTCTCAAAACTTAATCCTAAAAAACAATATATTTTTTGCCCAAATCATTCCTCTTACCTCGATATC
Source organism: Cyclobacteriaceae bacterium (assembly GCA_035408225.1). Taxonomy (GTDB): domain Bacteria; phylum Bacteroidota; class Bacteroidia; order Cytophagales; family Cyclobacteriaceae; genus ELB16-189. Next base: position 34,062 of record DAOOCD010000010.1, read on the forward strand.
GGTGCGATGGGTCTCAATCCTATCAATGCCATTTTTGTTGGAAAAAACGATATGGAAAAAATCCCGCTGTTTGGATTCATGTATCGTAAGCTTCATATTACAGTTGATCGCACAAAACTTAAAAGCCGGGTGAATACGCTCAAAAAATCCATGAAGGCGATTGATGATGGGAAGAGTCTGGTCATTTTTCCAGAAGGTGGTATAATAACCAAACATCCACCCCGAATGACTCCCTTTAAAGATGGTGCTTTCCGTACAGCTATTGAAAAACAAATTCCCGTGGTACCGGTCTCAATTCCTAACAATTGGATAATTTTACCCGATAAAGTACCTATGTATCTGCAACGAGGTACGATACTGGTAATTTTTCATAAACCAATCGAAACAAAAGGCTATACCCTCGACCAGATTGATGAACTAAAAAATAAAGTGTTTGAGACTATTGACCACGAATTGAAACACCATGAACATCGACAAAGACACGCTGAATAAAATTGCCCATCTCGCCCGGCTCGAGTTTGATGAAAAAGATACTCAGAAGATGATTCAGGACATGAACAATATTATTTCGTTTGTGGATAAGTTGAATGAGGTTAATACAGAAGGTGTAGAACCCCTCACCACCATGAGTCACGAAATTAATGCCCTCCGCGAAGATGAAGTTAAACCCCATCTTGATCACGATCTTGCGCTAAAAAGCGCACCAAAAAAAGATTCCGATTACTTCCGGGTTCCCAAAGTATTGGAGTAACCCTGTCTTCCACAATTCGTTGCTATTCGCGGTTTTAAGAGGTAAACTTGTGTCTTGCTTTATAACTTATAGCACGTATGCACACAATTCAATTCTGGAAATCCTGGACTAAACCTTACCTGTATTTCTTTTGGTTTTTAAGCGCGCTGTTAATTCTCTCCATAGGCTTCTTTTGGTATTCGAATATAATAAATCCGGCACCTGTAATTTCATGGGAGTATTTTCAGGAATTACAAACTGAACAAATACCGGTTCGCTCATTTCGGGTCGGCTTAGCTACCATACCTGTTCAAGCAGATAACTTCATGGTTTACGAAACCCAGTCGGGTAGTTGGCTGCAACCTAACCTTACTGCTTCTTATCTGTTTCTATCCTCATTGTTAATCGCCACCTTAGTTATACTTACCATTATTACCACGTTGAGTCGCTTTTGGTTTATAGTGGGCATGGGCCTCTTCTCTTTATTTGTAATAAGTCTGCAGACAGAGACTACAGAAGTATTTGGATTGACTAATAAAATACCGGCTGCTATTATTCTATTTTCAGTCGTTGCACTTGCCTACTATTTTCACGCCTTCAAAACATCCACAGGATACTTTGTTCGGTTGTTAGCCTTCTCCTTTCTCTTTTTGGTGGTAGGTGTTTGCCTTGTCATCTTTGGAGAGGCTCAGGAT
>DAOOCD010000011.1:0-32083 GCA_035408225.1 Cyclobacteriaceae bacterium
AATTTGCTTGTGAGCCAAATCAGCCCATGTCTTTCTCTCTTCTATACCTGACTTAATGCATAGAAACTCCCAAAGCCTTTTAGGCAACCCGAATAATTGATTCCCAGTAACTATTTTACTGCTATGCACCTTAAGTTGCATAAGCGTATCGCGTACTTCCTTTTCGGGTAACCCCGTCCAGTTTACCAGGGTGGTGAAGGTGTAGTTTTGTTGATGAAGATAAACTGCGGCCCAGGCCGAAAGCTTAATAACGGCTGGTCCACTTAAGCCCCAGTGGGTAATCAATACAGCGCCTTGTTGAGAAAACGTTGTTCCGGCAATCCGAACTTCTGCATTTGGTATGGCAACGCCCATTAAGTCAATAAACTCTTTTTTCGAATCATTAAAAGTAAACAGCGAAGGAATTGGTTTAGCAAGTTCGTGGCCAAGGTCTGTTAACCACTGATAGTTTTCAAGTTTATTGTAACCTCCAGAAGCAACAAGAATCTTCCTTGTTGTGAAATTCTCTTTACCGTGAACGATAAAATGATCACTCTTCTTTTCAATCCTGTACACTTCGGAATTGAGTTTTACTTCAATCCCTAAATTTTTTGCAGCGTGCAAAAAGCAATCGATAATCGTTTGTGAGTTATCGGTCGTTGGAAACATGCGACCATCCTCCTCAGTCTTTAACTGTACTCCATGTTTATTAAACCAATCTACTGTATCCGAAGCCTGAAACTGATGAAACAAACTTTTGAGTTGCCGCTGTCCGCGTGGGTAATGTTGAGATAAGGCTGCCGCGCTAAAACATTGATGCGTGACATTGCACCGGCCTCCACCGGATACTTTTACTTTGGATAAAAGCTTACTTGACTTCTCAAGAATGAGAATGTGCAGATTGTTGCTTATTTCAGCAGCATTGATTGCCCCGAAAAAACCTGCTGCGCCACCGCCTATTACAATCAGGTCATATCGTGGCTTTGCGTCACTCACAAATCAATTACCACCTGCCCCCGCAAAAGGTCGTCAAGGGTATCACGTTTGCGGATTAGCTTAGCTTCCTTGTTGATAATCAACACTTCGGCTGGTCTCAATCGCGAATTATAGTTGGAAGCCATGGAGTAACCATAAGCGCCTGCATTTTTAATGGCAAGTAAATCGCCCTCCCGCACTTCATTCAATTTACGGTCAGCCCCCAAGGTATCCGTTTCGCAAATGTTGCCGACTACTGTATACACTTTCTGGGAACCTTTAGGGTTAGAAACATTCACAATCTCATGGTAGGAATCATACATCATAGGACGGATTAGATGATTCAATCCGGAATTAACTCCGGCAAACGTAATAGATGGAGTGGGCTTTACGACATTCGTTGTTACAAATAAATATCCAGCCTCACTTACGAGATACTTTCCGGGCTCAATCCACAATTCCAGTTTGCGACCATAGCTATGATAAAACTCTTTGAATGTTTTACTCAACTTTAACCCGAGGTCATAAACATTCGTGATCATGTCACCTTCTTTGTAAGCAACCTTAAAGCCACCGCCAAAGTCGATGAACTTTAGTGCTGGAAAATCGCGGGCAATACCAAACAGAATCTCCGCCATTTTGATAAACACGTCCGTTTCTGTTATTTCCGAACCCGTGTGGATGTGCAAACCGTTAATAACAATCTTGTGTTGCTGGGCCAGCTCCATTATCTGCGGAAGCTGGTACACCGAGATCCCAAACTTGGAATTGCTATGGCCAGTTGAAATCTTATAGTTACCTCCAGCCATGATGTGTGGATTTAATCGTACACAACACGGATAGGTGCTTCCGTACTTCTTGCCAAACTTCTCAAGCACCGAGAGGTTATCGAGGTTGATGTTAAGTCCTAAGTCAACCCCCGCCACAATCTCATCAAAGTCAACACAATTAGGGGTGAACATGATTTCCTCAGGCAAGAAACCTGCACCCAATGCCAAATGAGCCTCCTGAATCGATACAACATCCACTCCTGCGCCATGCTTTTTCAAAAGTTTCAAAATTGAAATGTTGGTGAGGGCTTTTGCCGCATACTTCACCCTCACGTCTGTATCAGAAAATGCATTCTTCAGAGTTCTTAACTGATGAATGATTTTTTCACCATCATACACATAAAGAGGCGTGCCAAATTCCTTGCAGATGTCCGCCACATCCAAACCCTGAATGGTATAGACTCCATTGGTAAGTTCCATAGAAAATAAAAGTTCAAATATATCAGTTGGAAATCTACCCGCACATGACATACACTGACTTTATTTAGTTTTGGGCACTATCTTCGCAGAATGAAATTGTTCTATCGACACTCAGGTGATGGCTATCCCCTGATCATTTTACATGGGTTGTTCGGATCTTCCGACAATTGGTTTTCATTGGCTAAAGTCTTTGCCGAGCATTTTTCCGTTTACCTGATAGATCAGCGAAATCACGGCCAGTCTCCACAAAGTGACGAGTTTAATTATCAGATGTTGGCAGAAGATCTGCATCTATTCATTCAGGAACATCACTTGCACAAACCCCATATTATCGGTCACTCCATGGGTGGAAAAACAGCAATGAACTTCGCTGTTAAATACTCAGATCTTTTGGGCAAGTTAATTGTGGTAGATATTGTTCCTAAATCATATCCGGTGCATCACGATCATATTTTAGATGGGTTGGATGCTATTGACATAAATGCCCTCACATCGCGCAATGAGGCGGATCTGATTCTTAGTCGCTATGTACCTGAACCGGATGTGCGCCAATTTTTATTAAAGAACCTGTATCGAACTTCTGAGGGAAAATTTCAATGGCGTGTGAACCTGCGTGCCATTGACAATCATATTGAAGAAATTGGAGCTGGTATGCAGTATTCAGGCACTTTCGGTGGACCAACCTTATTTATTAACGGAGCCCGTTCCAATTATTTTAAACCCGGAGATGAGAATTTAATTCAATCGATATTTCCCTCAGCCCAAATTATAACACTTGACACAGGCCATTGGGTGCAGGCTGAAAAACCCAAAGAATTTGCCGAAACAGCAATCTCGTTCCTAATGAAAGAGTAATGACTTCGAAAGGAAAATTATATCTCATTCCGAATGTTATTTCTGAGTCTACTCAGGAAAAGGTAATTCCGGCAATGGTACGAGACGTTTTACCTACTATCTCCCATTTTCTTGCCGAAGACATTCGTACTGCCCGCAGATTTTTAAGTAGTCTTAAAATATATTCCACAATAGAAACACTTCATTTTAAGGTGTTGAATAAAGATACATCTGCTTCAGAACTATCTGAATTATTGACTCCGCTCAAAGAGGGTTTTAATGTGGGTGTAATTTCAGAATCAGGGTGTCCGGGAGTTGCAGACCCGGGGGCATTAGCAGTACAGTATGCACATCAGCAAAACTTTCAGGTAGTGCCCCTGGTAGGGCCTTCTTCTATTTTATTGGCTTTGATGGCTTCCGGATTAAATGGCCAACGGTTCGCCTTTCATGGGTATCTCCCTATCGAAGCAAAGGAAGCAGCCCATAATCTTAAGGAACTCGAGAAGGAGTCCAGGCTAAAGAATCAAACTCAGATTTTTATTGAAACTCCCTACCGGAACAATTCTGTATTTGACTATTTCCTTAAGAATCTTCATTCTGAAACCAAGCTAACGGTTGCATTGGATTTGACTGGCCTGAATGAAACGGTACAAACGATGCGCATTTCAGATTGGGTTAAACTAAAACCCGTTTGGGCCAAAAGCCCAGCTGTTTTCTTGTTTCTGGCTTAATTCATTAGCCTGATCCCTTGCTATATTATGTTACTTATTATCTTTGCCACCTTAATTGAAATTAACATTAAACTATGCCTTACTTATTCACTTCCGAATCGGTTTCTGAGGGTCACCCAGACAAAGTAGCCGATCAAATTTCTGATGCGCTTATAGATTATTTCTTAGCGTACGATCCAAATTCCAAAGTTGCCTGCGAAACGCTTGTAACTACAGGTCAGGTTGTGCTTGCCGGAGAGGTTAAGTCTGAAGCTTATCTGGATGTTCAGGACATTGCCCGTGAAGTGATTAAAAAAATAGGGTATACAAGAAGTGAATATATGTTTGAAGCCAATAGCTGCGGTATTTTCTCAGCTATCCACGAACAGTCTTCTGACATCAACCAGGGAGTAGAGCGTAAGAAGAAAGAAGATCAGGGTGCTGGCGATCAGGGAATGATGTTTGGTTACGCTACCAATGAGACGGATAACCTAATGCCTTTGCCATTGGAACTTGCCCATTTATTGCTAAGAGAGTTGGCCGTTATTCGCAGAGAAGGGAAAGTGATGACCTACCTTCGTCCAGATGCCAAGTCGCAGGTAACAATTGAATATAGTGATGACAATAAACCTCAACGTATTGATGCCATAGTAATTTCAACCCAACACGATGATTTTGCCAAGGATGCCATCATGTTGAAGAAGATTAAAGATGATGTAATCAACATTCTTGTTCCACGCATCATGAAAAAACTTCCGAAGCGGGTGCAGAAATTGTTTAACAATGAAATCAAATACTTTGTAAACCCTACAGGCAAGTTCGTAATTGGTGGGCCTCATGGCGATACAGGCCTTACGGGAAGAAAGATCATTGTGGATACCTACGGTGGAAAAGGGGCTCATGGTGGCGGTGCCTTCTCGGGTAAGGATCCTTCCAAAGTAGATCGTTCTGCTGCATATGCAACTCGTCACATTGCTAAAAACATGGTTGCTGCCGGCCTTTGCGATGAAGTGTTGGTGCAAGTGGCTTATGCGATTGGTGTAGCCAAACCGGTTGGACTGTATGTAAATACTTACGGAACCGCTAAGGTGAAGATTACGGATGGTGAGATCGCGAAGAAGATTGAAAAAATCTTTGATATGCGTCCATACTTTATTGAAGAGAGATTCAAACTACGTACCCCAATTTATTCTGAAACTGCTGCTTATGGCCACATGGGTCGTGAGTCTAAAGTGGTTGAGAAGGTATTCAACAAGGGAAAGAAGAATGAGAAGAAGGTTAAAGTAGAGTTGTTCCCCTGGGAAAAACTAGATCATACAGAGGCTATCAAAAAAGCTTTCAAATTGAACTAAAAAGAAGGGGCCCCGATAAAACGGGGCCCTTTTCATTTAAGGTATATTTATAATTAAGCTCGGCCTTCCTTTTCCTTTGTTTTAAACTTCTTTAACTGGGCACGGAGCGCTTCCGTAGCCAGATCGGTGGCCGCTTCAAAGGATCGGGCCTGTTCTTTGGCAAAGAGATTTTGCCCAGGCACATTCAGTTTTATTTCTACTGTCTTATTTTCAATCCCTTCATTATTTAGTCTCAGAAATACCTCACCGTCTACCATGCGATCATAAAACGTTTCCAACTTGTCTACTTTTTTTTGAATGAAGTCAATTAGTTTTTGATCGGCATCAAAATGAATGGAGTGTACTTGCAGTTTCATAAGAACATTAAAGTTTAAAAGTTGAACATAAAAAAATTACTTTGATTTTATCTGATTGAATGAATATCTTTTTCAAAACCTCATGCTTTCGGGTGTGCCTGGTCAAATACTTTTTTCAATTTCTCCATCGAGTTATGTGTATACACCTGTGTGGCCGCCAAACTGCTATGACCCAATAAATCTTTCACGGCATTAATCTCTGCCCCTTTATTAAGAAGATGAGTAGCGTAGGTATGCCTAAGTACATGGGGGCTCTTTTTTTCAACCGAAGTAAACAACTTCATGTATTTTTTAACGGTGCGATTCACCAACATGGGGTATAGCGGATCTCCTGATGCTGTTACTAACAGATAACCATGATCTTTTCTCTCAACCTCCTTATTCCTCACACGCAGATATTCTTTTATTATTGAAACGAGATGAGATGAAAAGGGGATGACTCTTTCTTTATTTCTTTTTCCTAAAACCCGAATTGTTCGGTCACCAAGATTAACATAGTTCTCTTTTAAGGTGATTAGTTCCGTCAAACGCATTCCGGTCCCATAAAATAATTCGATAATTAACTTGTCTCTATAACCCTCATGTCCTTCCGGGAATATAACGTTATCTAAAAGCTTCACGGTATCTTGTTCATTGACAAAATGGGGAAGTTTCTTCTTAGTCTTTAGGATTTTAATTTTCACCATTGGATCGTTGGTGATCATTTCCTGACGCATCAGAAACTTATAATAAGACCGAAGGCATGCAATTTTTCGATTTATTGAAATCGCGTCCAATTTCGCTTCCACCAAACTTACAACCCACGATCTGACCAGTCCATAGTTAGCTTCTTGCGGTGAAGTACCTGAGAATTCTGAATCAAGAAATTTTTCAAACTGAAGGAGATCGGTCTGGTAGGATTGGACCGTCTTGGGGCTGTATCTCTTTTCGAACTGAATATATTTCAGAAATGAATCAACCATTATCTACACCAAGCCCTGCTGTGTAGGTACAATGTAAAAAAAAATCCTCCGGGGAAAAAGCCCTCGGAGGATTGTTTATAAAATGTCTATCAAATGTTAATAGTTATCAGTAGCGTATAGCTTTTGGCGATAGGCTGCACGAATGACTGTGCTTCTTCTCTTCACAGAAGGTTTAGTGAAAGAGGTTCTTTCACGTAACGCTCTCAAAACACCAGTTTTTTCAAATTTCTTTTTAAAGCGCTTAAGGGCCTTATCGATCGATTCGTTTTCTTTAATGTTGATAATCAGCATCTCTCTATTATTTGGGCTGCAAATATAACCTGCTTTCGGTCAATTACGCAAGTCCTACTTTAAAATAGCCCTCGAAATTACCATTTTTTGAATCTCTGAGGTACCCTCCCCTATTGTGCACAATTTTGCATCCCGATAGTACTTTTCGGCAGGATAATCCTTTGTATAGCCATACCCGCCAAAGATCTGGACCCCTTCTGTGGCAACTTCTACCGCTATTTCAGAGGCATATAATTTTGCCATTGCTGACTCCCGGTTTACACTTTTTCCTTTATTCTTTAGGTCAGCAGCCCGGTAGGTAAGTAAAGAAGCCGCTTCAATTTTAGTAGCCATTTCGGCCAATTTGAAAGAAATACCCTGAAAGGCTGAGATGGGTTGATTGAATTGGTGGCGTTCTTTGGAATACTTGAGTGCTGCTTCAAAAGCTCCTTTAGCTATGCCCAAACTTAAGGCTGCAATTGAAATCCTACCTCCATCTAACACTTTTAGTGACTGCACAAATCCCTCACCTTCATGGCCTATTACCTGGCTTTTATGAACACGGCAGTCTGTAAAAACCAATTCTGTTGTTTCAGAAGCTCGCATGCCTAATTTATTTTCCTTTTTACCGGCCGCAAATCCTGGAGTACCTTTTTCAATGATGAAGGCTGTCATAGCATGCGAGTCACCCACTTTGCCGGTGCGGGCTATTACCACCGCTACCTTGCCGGATTTTCCATGCGTTATGAAATTCTTGGCTCCGTTCAATATGTAATAATCACCATCTTTAACTGCAACGGTTCTCATATTGCCTGCATCAGAACCTGTATTAGGTTCAGTAAGACCCCACGCACCAATCCACTCGCCTGAAGCGAGCTTTGGCAAATACATTCTCTTCTGTTCTTCATTGGCAAACTGAAGTATGTGGCCGGTACATAATGAATTGTGTGCAGCCATAGACAATCCTATGGCTCCATCAATCTTAGCAATTTCTGCGATGGCTGTAACATATTCATGATATCCAAAACCTGAACCACCGTATTCATGAGGTACCAATACACCCATCAAACCCAGGCCGCCCATTTTATGGAATAATGAAATAGGAAACTCCTGACTTTCATCCCACTCCATCATTCGAGGCTTTATTTCTTTCTCGCCAAAATCACGCACCATCTGGGCAATCATTCTTTGATTTTCAGTCTCCTCAAAATTCAATACCTCTCCAGCCATTAAGTTTACCATGCTTTGTTTTTTAATAAGAATGCAAAAATACCAGAAACACATCCAATACCCAAACGATCGTTAGTATTAGATAGAAGTTGTAAAAATCACATATTTTGGAGCATTAGTGAATATATAGCCTATTTTTGTGCCCGAATTTGAATTTCTTAAAACATGAAAATTGCAGTCGTAGGAACAGGGTATGTTGGACTGGTAACAGGCACGTGCTTTTCTGAAACCGGAAATACAGTTACGTGCATTGATATTGATGCCGATAAGGTAAAAAAACTCAACAGCGGTAAAATCACCATCTATGAACCGGGTCTTGAGTTACTCTTTGAAAGGAACATAAAGCAAGGCCGGCTTTTATTTACCACCGACCTTAAGGAAGGAATTAAAGACGCACAAATTATTTTCTTAGCTCTCCCCACGCCTCCTGGTGAAGATGGTTCGGCCGACTTAAAATATATTTTAGGGGTTGCTCAGGATTTAGGGCCGCTATTAAATCACTACACAATCATTGTTGATAAAAGTACTGTACCTGTCGGCACGGCAGATAGGGTTAGGGAAAAAATTGCGGCTGGCACATCGGTAGAATTTGATGTAGTATCCAATCCCGAGTTCTTACGTGAAGGTGTGGCCGTAGAAGACTTCATGAGGCCCGAACGTGTTGTGATTGGAACCTCATCACCCCGTGCCAGAAAAATTATGGAAACACTCTATGCTCCTTTCGTGCGCCAGGGTAATCCATTGGTTTTTATGGATGAGCGTTCTGCTGAGCTCACCAAATATGCAGCTAACTCGTTCCTTGCAACGAAAATCTCATTCATGAACGAGATCGCCAACCTGTGCGAATTGTTGGGTGCTGATGTTGATGCGGTAAGGAAAGGAATCGGCACCGACAGCCGGATTGGGAAGCGCTTTTTATTTCCAGGCATAGGCTATGGCGGAAGTTGTTTCCCAAAAGATGTACAGGCACTTGCCAAGTCATCTTCTGATGTACGATATGATTTTAAAATCCTCGAGGCAGTTATGCAGGTTAATGCCGACCAGAAAACAAAACTGATTCCGAGAATTAAGGACTATTACAGAGGAGATCTAAAGAATAAAACATTTGCCTTGTGGGGGCTTTCTTTTAAGCCGCATACCGATGACATCCGTGAGGCTCCTGCATTATATAACATTGAAGAACTCTTGAAAGAGGGAGCGAAAATTAAAGCTCATGATCCAGAGTCCATGGAGAATGTAAAGAGACTCATCGGAGATCGGATTCAATATTCAGAAAGCTTTTATGAGGCAGCAGAAGGGGCAGATGCGATTTTTATTGCTACCGAATGGCCCGAGTTCAGAACCCCAGACTTCGACAAGTTATCAGCTGCATTAAAAAACAAAGTAATTTTTGACGGCCGTAATCTTTACGATCTGGAACAGATGAAAGAACTTGGATTTACGTATTTCAGCATTGGACGAGAAACCATTTATGGCTAAGAAAAGAGTTTTAATTACCGGGGGAGCAGGATTTCTTGGCTCTCATCTTTGCGATCGGTTTATCAAAGAGGGTTACTCAGTGATCGCGATGGATAACCTCATAACAGGTGATCTTCGAAATATCGAACATCTTTTTAAACTGCCTGATTTTGAGTTCTATCATCATGATGTTTCAAAATTTGTTCACGTACCCGGAGAGTTGCACTACATTTTACACTTTGCATCACCCGCCAGTCCAATCGATTATTTAAAGATTCCAATTCAAACCTTGAAAGTGGGATCTCTTGGAACACACAATTTATTAGGCCTTGCAAAAGCCAAGAATGCCCGGATTATTATTGCCTCAACCTCTGAAGTCTATGGTGACCCAACCGTACATCCACAAACCGAAGAATATTACGGTAATGTAAACACCGTAGGGCCCCGTGGTGTGTATGACGAAGCCAAGCGATTTCAGGAAGCGATAACAATGGCTTATCATACCTTTCATGGTTTGGAAACCCGCATCGTGCGGATCTTCAATACGTATGGCCCACGGATGCGACTAAATGACGGCCGTGTACTCCCGGCATTTATAGGGCAGGCGCTTCGCGGGGAAGATTTAACCATCTTTGGTGATGGCTCTCAAACCCGTTCGTTTTGCTATGTTGATGATCTGGTTGAAGGAATTTACCGACTGCTGATGTCCGATTATTCGCAACCTATGAACATAGGTAACCCTAATGAAATAACTATTCGTGATTTCGCAGAAGAGATTATAAAGCTTACCGGCACTAAACAAAAGATTGTTTATCACGATCTTCCCAAGGATGATCCTAAACAAAGACAACCTGATATTAGTAAAGCAAAAGCGATTTTAGGTTGGGAGCCCAAAGTTTCGAGGTCCGAAGGATTGAAAATTACATACGATTATTTCAGGTCCTTGCCACAGGAAGTACTTTATCAACGCGATCATAAAAGTTTTGATAATTACAATCGATAAGTGAAAGGATAATCTAAAGAAGGTAATAGGTGTTTGCTAAAAAGTAAAAATCACCTATCTTTGCACCACTTCTTGGTAAAAAATCAAAAGAGGGGACCCGAAAGTCCCCTCTTTGTTTATAGGAATTTGATGGATATCATGCAAAAAATAAGAGAATTGGCCGAATCACACCTCACAGATGCATCCCATTTTGTAGTGGATTCTTCTATAGGTAAGCACAAGCCTTACAAAGTCTCTGTATTTGTGGATGGCGATAAGGGTGTAACCATTGATGATTGTTCTAATCTGAGTCGCGCGCTATCAGAAGACCTGGATAAACTGGATCTGATCAAAGAAAATTATACGCTTGAAGTCGGAACCCCCGGGTTAGATCAGCCATTAAGGTTGAAGCGTCAATACTTTAAAAATACAGGGCGTGGACTCAGGGTACTTCGAAAAGACAAAAGTTCAGTCCAAGGTCAATTGATTGAAGTAACTGAAGCTGGAATTGTACTGGATGCCGAGAACAAAGTGAAAGGAAAAAAGAAAATTGAAATAAGTCGTATTGAAATACCTTTTAGTGAAATAGAAAAAGCAATTGTAATGGTTTCTTTTAAATAGTGACAACTATGGATACATCAACACTGATTGAATCGTTTGCCGATTTCGCCAAACAAAAAAACATTGACCGCCCTACGATGATTAGGATTCTGGAAGACGTATTCCGGAACATGATTCGTAAGAAGTATGTGGAAGATGACAACTTTGATATAATTGTGAATGCCGACAAGGGTGACCTTGAAATCTGGCGTTTCCGCGAAATTGTTGACGATGATTCAGAAGATATCTGGGAGCACGATAAAATCTGTCTAACGGATGCTCGTAAGATTGAGCCTGATTTTGAAGTTGGCGAAGAAGTAGCAGAGGAAATTCATCTCGAAGATTTTGGTCGCAGGGCTGTAACTACAGCGCGCCAAACCCTGATGCAAAAAGTGAAAGACCTTGAGAAAGATATTCTCTATCAAAAGTATAAGGACATCGTTGGAGAAATTATTACGGGTGAAGTATACCAGGTGTTAAGTCGCGAAGTATTGCTTATTGATGCTGAGGGAAATGAAATTTCCATTCCCCGTAATGAACAAATTCAAAAGGATCGCTACCGCAAGGGAGAGAATGTTCGTGCTGTTGTCCATAAAGTTGAGATGGTTAACGGAAGTCCTAAAATCATTTTATCACGTACCTCTCCGGTATTTATCGAGCGATTATTTGAGCAGGAAGTCCCTGAGGTGTATGATGGATTAATCACGATCAAAAAAGTAGTACGCGAGCCAGGGGAGCGGGCAAAAGTAGCTGTAGAATCCTATGACGATCGCATTGATCCGGTAGGCGCTTGCGTGGGTATGAAAGGATCCCGTATTCATGCTATTGTACGCGAACTTCAGAATGAAAATATAGATGTTATCAACTACACGGAGAATCTTGAACTCTATATCCAGCGGGCATTAAGTCCTGCCAAGATTGTGAGCATCAAAATTGATAAGGAGAATAGCCGGGTAGCCGTATATCTGAAGCCAGATCAGGTTTCATTGGCAATCGGAAAAGGTGGATTGAACATTAAGTTGGCAAGCCGGTTGGTGGGTATGGAAATTGATGTGTTCAGAGAGACTGATGGAGTACAGGAAGAGGATGTTGATCTTGACGAATTCAGTGATGAAATTGAAAGCTGGGTAATTGACGAACTAAAGCGCATTGGTTTGGATTCAGCGAAAAGTGTATTAAACCTTAATAAGGAAGAACTCGTGCGTAGAACAGACCTTGAAGAAGAGACCGTAGAAGGAGTTCTCAATGTTTTGAAGAAGGAGTTTGAATAGGGTTAACAATAATAAAATCAACGTAAAATAATTTAAATAGCGATATTTGAGCATGGCAGAAGAAAAGTTGATACGGCTTGGGCAGGCATCTCGCAAACTCAATGTGGGCCATAATACTATTTTGGATTTTTTGGCTAAAAAGGGGTTTACTGTCGAGAATAATCCTAACGCAAAGCTTACACCCGAGCAATTTGCCATGCTATCTAAGGAGTATGCTTCTTCTGCATCCGAAAAAGCTGAGGCCTCGGGGCTTACAATAGGTGTTAAGCATATTGAGCCAACAGCTCCTGTTAAGTCTGAGCCTGAAGTTCATCGCAAAAAGAAAGATGAAGAAGAAAGCGTACTTATCAAAAACCTTGGGTCAAAGGATATTGTAAAACCAAAAGAAGAACCTAAGCCTGAAAAAGTTGAGGTGGAAACTCCGAAACTAGAGGGCATTAAGGTGCTTGGCAAAATTGAACTAGATAAGAAGAAGGAAAAGAAAGAGGAGAAGGTTGAGGAGAAACAACCAGAAAAACAAGTTATAGTTCCGGTTGAAAAACCTGTAGAGCAAGAACTTGAACTTATCAAAGCCAAGGCTGGCAGGCTGCAAGGGTTAAAGGTGGTTGATAAAATTGAACTGCCTGTAGAAAAGAAAAAAGATCAGCCTGTAGCCTCCTCAGACATAAGCAAAACATCTGGCCAAAAACGTCCACGCAAAAGACTTCCCAATGCCAATGAAGGCGGAAGAAGTTCGGCTCCGGCAGGTCAGCAAAGATCATCTCAACCTCAGAGACCCTTTCCACCACGGCAACCAAAAGCTGAACCTACCGATAAGGAAATTCAGGATCAGATTAAGGCCACCTTGGCAAAACTGAGTGGAGGTCAGAAAAAACAGACTGGCGCTAAATACCGGAAAGAAAAGCGTCAGGCAATTTCAGAAGCAGAAGAAGAGCGTCTGTTGCAGGAACAGGAATCATCCAAAACATTAAAGGTAACCGAGTTCATTTCCGCAAATGACCTTGCTTCGATGATGAATGTTTCGGTGAACGATGTAATCTCTACCTGTATGGGGTTGGGAATGTTCGTATCCATCAATCAACGATTGGACGCTGAGGCAATCACCGTAATTGCTGATGAATTTGGTTACGATGTACAGTTTACTTCTTCTACGGAAGAAGAACAGCTTGAAGAGCAGGAAGTAGAGGCCGAAGGAGATTTGAAAGAAAGAGCTCCTATCGTTACCATCATGGGTCACGTAGATCATGGTAAAACCTCACTCCTGGATTATATCCGCAAAACAAAAGTTACCGCTTCTGAGGCTGGTGGTATCACACAGCACATTGGTGCTTATGATGTAACTACTAAAAATGGTGATAAAATTGCCTTCCTGGATACACCGGGTCACGAAGCATTTACTGCTATGCGTGCACGCGGTGCCAAGCTTACAGATATAGCCATTATTGTGGTGGCTGCCGATGATAATGTGATGCCTCAAACCAAAGAAGCAATCAATCACGCGCAAGTGGCCGGAGTGCCCATCATCATTGCTATTAATAAAATAGATAAGCCTGGTGCCAACATTGATAAAGTGAAAGAATCTCTTTCCAAAATAAATATTTTGGTTGAAGACTGGGGTGGCAAATATCAGAGTCAACCAATCTCTGCTAAGACTGGCCAGGGTATCGATGAACTATTGGAGAAAGTATTGTTAGAAGCTGAGTTGCTTAACCTAAAGGCAAACCCTGATAAACCAGCTGTTGGTTCAATCATTGAAGCTTCACTGGATAAAGGCCGCGGTTACGTTACTACGTTGATGGTACAGGCTGGAACCCTAAAGGTTGGAGATATCATGGTAGCTGGTTCAAATCATGGTCGTGTGAAGGCCATGTTTGATGATACCGGAAATCGCGTTGCTGAGGCTGGTCCTTCTACACCTGTGCAGGTACTGGGTTTAGATGGCGCGCCACAAGCCGGTGAGAAATTCCAGGTGATGGAAAGCGATCGTGAAGCGAGAGAACTTGCCAACAAACGCAGCCAGATTTTACGTGAGCAGAGCATTCGTACCAAGAAGCATATTACACTTGATGAAATTGGAAGACGTCTTGCAATTGGTTCATTCAAGCAATTGAATGTGATTGTTAAAGGGGATGTGGATGGATCCGTAGAGGCGTTGTCAGATTCCTTATTGAAACTTTCTAATGAAAAAGTTGAAGTGAGTATCATTCATAAAGGAGTAGGTCAGATTTCTGAATCCGATGTGTTGCTTGCTTCGGCTTCCGATGCGATCATTCTCGGCTTCCAGGTAAGGCCTTCGGCTTCGGCCCGCAAACTTGCCGACAATGAAGAGATTGAAATTCGCTTGTATTCGATCATTTACGATGCCATCAATGAAATAAAGGCTGCCATGGAAGGTATGCTGGAGAAGGAGATGGAAGAAGTGATTGTAGGAAATGCAGAAGTTCGCGAAGTGTTCAAGATTTCAAAAATCGGAACCGTGGCTGGCTGTATGGTTACGGATGGTTACGTAAAACGCAACAACCCGATCCGCTTGATCCGCGAAGGTATTGTAATTTACTCCGGTGAGATGACGGCCCTCAAGCGTTTCAAAGATGATGCTTCGGAAGTGAAGTCAGGGTTTGACTGTGGTATCAGCATCAAAAACTTCAACGATATTAATGTGGGCGATGTGATTGAAAGCTACGAAACCCGTGAGGTGAAGAAAGTTTAATCACGCATTAGTTATAAAAGTAAAAACCCGATCAGGAATGGTCGGGTTTTTTGTTTATAGAGTGTGTGGCTTCT
This sequence comes from Cyclobacteriaceae bacterium, assembly GCA_035408225.1. Classification (GTDB taxonomy): domain Bacteria; phylum Bacteroidota; class Bacteroidia; order Cytophagales; family Cyclobacteriaceae; genus ELB16-189. Next base: position 15,014 of record DAOOCD010000011.1, read on the forward strand.
AATCACAGTATGCGTTATCCCATTAAGGGGGCAAATACTTTTTCAAAGGTTAACCGGTCTTTAATGTGTGCTTCCAGGCCCGTCATGGTATTGGGTGTTTTTTCCTCCACGCATTGCTCGATTACAATATGTGGAAAAATCTTCATCGCCTTAAGTTCTCTTACCAAGCGGGGATAATCAATATCACCCTCGCCAAAAGTTTCAGCCCAGATGCCATTTACAGACTGCCTTACATGCAATTCAACCACCCGCTTCCCATACAATTTCAAAACATCGAACACGGCCACATTTGAATCGACAGAACCACGGAAGACCCAATGCACATCAAAGCAGAATGAAACATTCTCCGGACTGGTATTTAGCATAACGTGATGAAACTCTCTGGCTCCAGCCAGAAACTCAGGCGCATGGGTGTGATAGGCCAACGTAATTCCTTTTTCCCGCAAGGCAATTCCCAATTTTTCCATAGCCCCTGCTTGTGTTATCAATTGGTCATCCGTTTTCAGTTCATCTCCGCCCCAGCGAATTGGGCTTGGATTGGTGACCATAATTTTAGTACCGAACTTTTTAACTTCATCGGCAATGGCCAGAACGTTTTTGATTGATTTTTCAACCTCTTCTTGCTGATGCATCACGCTATTTACATAGACGGATGGCATAGAAATCTGGTATTTCTTCAACACTGGAATAAGTTTATTAACCTGTTCGGCATTTTCGAGAGAGGGCTCAAACGCTTTAATTCCTGTTTGGGCAAACTCAGCTATGCACGCATCCAGGTCTTCACCCCAATTTTTATTTTGACGCGCATAAAATGTAATCCAGTTATACACATTACAAGAGATTGGGAATTTAGAGGTAACCGGACTGACTGCTGGTGTACTTTGACTCAAAACGGATAAGGTTGTAAATCCTGCCAAAGAATTGATAAACTGTCTGCGATTTGATTTCATGGCGCTCTGTTTTATACTTCCAAGTTAATTAAAGTTCAGTCAATGTTTATTTCATAAAAAAGCCCGACCGAAATTCGATCAGGCTTCTCCTTAAAATTAGTTCGTATTACTTATTGAAAGCGTCCTGTACACTCGGTGCATTCTCAGAACCAGCCGCGGCTTCAAATCCTTTCTTCACGCTGAAATCTTCACCACCTCCAAACATATTCAAAGCCATTCGTTTGAAATACCCTCTTACATAAGAGTTGTATTCTTTAACAGTTTCATTATAACGTTGGCGAGCAACATTAATCCGGTTTTCAGTTCCTTCTAATTGGGACTGTAATTCCTGAAAATTTTCAGTTGAGCGAATCTGTGGATATGCCTCAAAAGCCAAATTGATTGCGGTGTTGATCTTTCGGCCGGCAATTTCCAAATCCTCAGGCGTTTTTGCTCCTACAATACCTGCTCTTGCCTGGGTTACGGCTGTTAATATTCCTCTTTCGTTTTCGGCAGCTTCTTTTACGGTAGCCACCAGGTTAGGAATCAAATCTGCCCTGCGCTGGTAAGTTGCCTGAACATTGCTAAATGCTTCATTTACATTTTCCTGTGATCGGATCGCATTATCATAAACTCCAGTTCCCCACATGAAAAATCCGCCTACAAACACCACGATGATTCCTACGATCACTAAGGTTGTGATTAGTCCTTTGCTCATATTTTTGTTTTTATTAAGCCGCAAAGCTACGTATTTATGTGCAATTCTATCATGGTCTGTTGTGAAGTAAATATGGAAGAAACCTTAAATTTGGCTCCTCTATATATGATAGCAAACTCAGGTAAATCAATTTTTAGCATACTTTTATTACCCTGACAAGCCAATCTTCTACTTACCAGGGCACAAGCCCCAATAAAATCGGAAGCGGTATGATCCCGATTTAGAAAAGGCTAACGGATTGAGGCAAATAAAAAGGAAGAAGTCGCGAACAACTTCTTCCCTTTCAGTTAGGTCTAAATCTGGTTAAGAAACCAAACTCTTCTCCATCAAAAATTCTGCAATCTGAACTGCATTTGTTGCCGCTCCTTTACGCAGGTTATCCGATACTACCCACATGTTTAATGTATTGGGTTGCGATTCATCTCTGCGAAGGCGGCCTACAAACACTTCATCCTTTCCATGAGAGTTAATTGGCATAGGATATACGTTATTTTTCACATCGTCTTGAACAATTACCCCAGGCGTATCTTCAAGTATCTGACGTACTTCTTTTAGGTCAAAGTCCTTATAAAACTCTACGTTCAAAGCCTCAGAGTGGCCACCAATTGTAGGGATTCGAACCGTGGTAGAAGTCACTCCAATGGTCTGATCCTCAAGGATTTTACGTGTTTCATTCACCATTTTCATCTCCTCTTTGGTATACCCATTATCGAGGAAAGAATCGATGTGGGGCAATGCATTCATATCAATTTTGTGCGGATATACTTTCATCCCATTAGTAATCCCCTTGCGCTCTTCCATCATCTGTTGCACGGCATCTTTACCCGTTCCGGTTACCGACTGATAAGTAGAAACCACGATGCGTTTAATCTTATACTTTTTGTGAAGAGGCGCCAGTGCCATCACCATTTGAATGGTTGAACAATTTGGATTCGCAATGATCAAGTCATCACTACCCAACACGTGGCCATTGATTTCAGGAACAATTAGTTTTTTGGTTGGGTCCATTCGCCAGGCTGACGAGTTGTCAATCACAATGGTTCCCTTATCAGCAAACTTGGGGGCCCATTCCAATGAAGTACCTCCACCTGCTGAAAAGATGGCAATCTCCGGAGCAAGTGCAACAACTTCCTCCATACTTTTAATAGTGTATTCCTTACCCTTAAATTTTATCTTCTGGCCTACTGATTTGGCGGAGGCAACTAAATACAATTCATCAAATTCTACATGGCGCTCTTCGAGCACTCTCAGGATTTCCTGACCCACCAGGCCAGTCGCTCCAACTACCGCTAGTCTCATTTTTTATTTATTTTTATAAAGAGTACAAACATACTTTATTGAACGCACCAGATGAAGAAAATATTCATCATAACGATCTCTCTTTTTTATGCACTCGTTTGTGATGCCCAGGTTTCAGAAAATTTTTCGGATGGCGACCTAACGAACAGTCCGGTGTGGACACCCGATCAGGCAGGTAATTGGACATTGGTAAACGGTCAACTTCGATCCAATTCAACTTTGGCAAATTCTACATTCTACATTACTACTCCTTCTGCTAAAGCACTTAACGCTCAATGGGAGTTTTTGATAACCCTTCAATTCAATACATCCAGCGCTAACTATGTCGATCTATTCCTAACCTCAGAACAATCCAATTTAGCGAGTGCTTCCAACAATGGATACTTTGTTCGTATTGGGGGAACTCCTGATGAAATCAGCCTATATAAAATCACTACTGGTGCCACCACCCTTCTGATCAATGGGGTGGATGGCATCACAAACAATTCCACCAATACACTTCGGATAAAAGTAATCCGCGATGCAAATAACACGTGGACTCTGGAGCGGGATGCAACCGGAGGCACGAGCTATATCTCAGAAGGCTCAGTAACTGATAACAGCTTTGTAAGCTCAGGCTTTTTTGGAATCCGAATTCAGCAATCAACGGCAAGTTTCTTTGCTCGTCATTTCTTTGATGATCTATATGCTGGTGAAATCATTCTGGATTCTGAACCTCCCGTGCTGCAGCAACTCGAAGTTCTCTCTAACAATCAACTAGCCCTTACGTTCAATGAAAAACTGGCGGCTTCATCTGCCCAAAACATAAGTCATTACTCGGCTTCCAACAATCTTGGTAATCCGGCTACCGCAGTCCTTCAACCCGATGAAAAATCGATTCTACTTGGTTACTCAAAAACCTTCACGAATGGAATTAGTAACATGCTAACAATTTCGGGAGTGCAGGATTTACTAGGTAACACGATCACTTCGCTCAACCAATCATTTCTCTTCTTCCAACCTTCACCTGTTAATCCAAAAGATATTATCATCACAGAAATTTTTGCTGATCCTTCACCTCAAGTTGGTTTACCTGATGCAGAATTTGTTGAACTGTTTAACAGAAGCAGCAATCCAATTGACCTTTCAGGATGGAAACTCTCTGATGGAAGTTCTACTGGCACGTTTCCATCACAGATTGTATTGCCGGGTCAATACTGGATTGTTACCAGCAATTCGAATGTTACGGCCTTTACTTCATATGGCAATGTAACTGGCGTTTCCAACTTCCCTACCCTTAACAATGGCGGGGAAGCAATTACTCTGAAATCTGTGGGCGGCCCCTTTACTGACTCCTTGAATTATACCTTGAGTTGGTATCGAGATGATGATAAAAAAGAAGGTGGCTGGAGCCTGGAATTAATTGATACAAACAATCCTTGCGGAGAAGAAGACAATTGGACTGCAAGTGAAGACCCGAATGGTGGCTCGCCAGGGAAGATTAACTCCGTAAACACAAACAAACCCGATGTTACAGGGCCAAACTTGCTTTCAGTTTCGGTAGTTAATCCTGATGAGTTGCTTTTGGTATTCAACGAAAAATTAGAAAAATCACTGAACCTAAATTCATTTTTGATCACACCTCCTGTCAGCATAAACACGGTTTCTTTCACTTCTCTTTCCTTGCGGGAGGTAAGACTTAAGTTGACACAAGATCTGGAAGCAAGACAATTGTATATCCTTACCATTTCCAACTTGCGCGATTGCAATGGTAATTTTATTCAAGAAGGATTGAATGAATTTACTTTTGCTTTGCCAGAATCAGCCGAGGTTGGTGACTTACTTATCAACGAGATCTTATTCAATCCACGGCCCGGAGGTGTGGACTTTATAGAAATTTTTAATTCCTCCGAGAAATTTATCAATTTAAAAAACTGGTCTCTTGCCAATCTGGAAGGTAGTGCCATTATCAATGCGAGAATTATCACAACTTCAGATCTGACTATTTCCCCTGGAGATTATCGTGTATTTACAGCTGATAAAAATTCAGTGATCAATCAATACCCAAATTCTATTGAGAAGAATTTTTTTCAAACCACTATTCCTTCAATGAATGATGATGAGGGCTCTGTTGTTTTAGTGACATCAGGTGGTGAGGTGATTGATGCTTTTGCTTATTTGGACAAATTTCATTCCGCCTTGCTCAAAGACGATGAGGGTGTTTCACTCGAACGAATTTCCATTAGTGAACCATCTCAAAACTCAAGTAACTGGAAGTCCGCCAATGCTTCGGTTGGGTTTGCAACCCCAGGTTACATCAACTCCAATTCGCGCCCTGAAAATTCATTAGATGAAAACTCCGTTTACATTGAACCTGAAATCTTTTCACCTTATGTGCCTGGTCAGGATTTTACACAAATCCATTTCAAGTTTGATCAGCCTGGTTTTTCGGCCAACATTAAAATTGCTGATCAGCAAGGGCGGCTGATTAAAGAAATCGCTAACAACCAAACCCTTGCCCATGAAGGATTCTTTCGTTGGGATGGTGACCGCGATGATGGCAGTAAAGCCCGGATGGGTTACTATTTTGTGTGGTTTGAAGTGTTTGCCCTTGATGGAACGGTAAAAACGTATCGGAAGAGAGTGGTGATTGGAGGCTAACAATTCAAGGTTCTTTTATTGAAAAACCATAGCCACTAACTGATTTAATTAATGGGCACTTACATTTTTTGTTTCAGCCCCAAGCCCGTATTTTTGCACATCTTTTTAAAACCTTTAAAAAAGGATTGTTTTTATGGCCAAATCAAAGAAAAAACCTGCCAAGCCTGCTAAAAAAGCTGTCGCCAAGGCTAAACCTGCCGCTAAGGCAAAAAAAGTAGCGCCCGCCAAGGCTAAAAAGGTCGCTAAAAAAGTAGCGGCTCCTAAAAAGGTAGCTAAGAAACCCGTAGTAGCTAAAAAAGTAGCTCCTAAAGCAGCGCCAAAAAAGGTAGCTAAAAAGGCTGAAGTGAAGCCTGTCTTAAAAAGAGCAGCAGAACCAGCTCCTAAAAAAGAACATAGGCCAATTGCTCCTCCTATAAAACTCTCGCCTTCGCAGTTAAATATTTTCCCGATTATCAATCAGCGCCCTATTGCTCATAAGCCAGCCAAGCCTTCTACTATGTCGGAAGACAAGACTCGCTATAGTGATGACGAACTGAAGGAATTTGAAACTTTGATTATTGGCAAGTTGGATAAAGCCAAAGAAGAGTTTCGCATTTTAAAGGAGACTTTAAATCGCAACAACGATGCTGGTACTGATGCTACCTCCGGGGGCAATACCAAAGTATTGGAAGATGGAGCAGAAACAGCCGAGAAGGAAAATCTTAGCCAGTTAGCTGCCCGTCAGTTAAAGTATATAACCAACCTTGAAAATGCTTTAGTGAGAATCAAGAATGGTACTTACGGAATTTGTTCCGTTACCGGCAAACTGATTCCTAAAGAACGCCTGATCGCTGTGCCTCATACAACACAGTCGATTGAAGCGAAAATGATGAAACAGGATTAATCAATAAGCAATTGACAATGCACATTGACAATTCGTTCGGTTTTTTTGGTATCTGAACCTATTGTCAATTGTTTTATGTCAACTGTCAATTTTTATAGCTTATAAATTTAAGAATGGATTTCTTACAGAACCACATCGAAGCGTTGATCTTTTGTTCTCCCACTCCAGCCAAAGTGGTAGACATCAAAGCATGCCTTTCTGAAATGTTTAATGCCGATGTTCCTGAAGAAGATATTACAGGCGCGCTACAGCGGATTGAGGAGAAATTTCAAGGAGATGAATATTCCTTTCAACTTTTTAAGACCGGTGGTGGCTATCAATTTTTAACAAAGCCGGCTTATCAAACCAGTATTGGCATCATGTTGAAGCAGCAATCGAAAAAGCGCTTGTCTACTTCAGCCATGGAAACACTTTCTATTATCGCTTATAAGCAACCGATCTCTAAAACAGAAGTTGAAAACATTCGCGGTGTAAATTGTGACTATGCCATTCAAAAGCTTTTAGACAAAGGCTTGATTGAAATCCTGGGTAAAGCAGAAACTATTGGAAGGCCCTTGCTTTATGGCACCAGTGCAAAATTTATGGAGTACTTTGGTATTAACGACATTAGTGAGTTGCCCACCCCTAAAGATTTCACCAGCGAAGTGAATACCATCGGTGAGACACCCGAAAATCAATAGTCCGAATTAGTCGAGTGACCGATTTGGAATTTTTCTTATACCTCATTTGATAATTAAATCCGACCTTTAAGCAATTGGCTATTTGTCTTATCGAACAATTGGCTAATTAAAAACATTTATTATGGCACGTCCAAGAAAATCATCCTCCGGCAAAACTTCATTTGGCAAACGCTCAGATGCAGAAAAATCATTCCACAACAGAAAAAAGGAAAAGCCTGAAGGCCGGTTTGGTGCAGAGCGCCCACGTTCGGCAGGAAGTAGATTTACCCGTAAAGACGATGCTCAGCCACCCCGGTTTGGTGCCAAACCTGCGTTTGGAAAACGTGATGGGGATTCCAGTGAAAGACCGCGCAGTTTTTCTAAACCTTTTGGCAGAAGCGAAGGTGGGGCTGATAAACCTTTCCGCAAAAAAAGCGGCCCGTTTGGTTCGAGATCAGAAGGACCTTCAGGGTTTAGTAAAAAACCATATCAAAAAAGAGATTCTGAAGGCGGAAGCGAAAGGCCCTTCAGAAGTGGTTCACGTTCATTTGGTTCTAAAACAGACGGACCTTCACGTTTTGGCAAGAGACCATTTTCCGGAACAAGGAAAGAGGGTGAAGAAAAACCTTTTCGTAAAAAGAGTGGCCCGTTTGGAGCAAGACCAGACGGCCCATCTGGGTTTGGTAAGAAGCCTTTTCAGAAAAGAGACTCCGAACGTGGTGATGATAAGCCTTTCAGGAGAAGCGATTCACGTTCTTCCGGCCCACGTACCGAAGGTCCTTCACGCTTTGGAAAGAAACCGTTTCAGAAAAGAGACTCTGACAGTAGTGATGAAAAACCTTTTCAGAAAAGAGAAGCACGTTCGTTCGATTCGCGACCTGAAAGACCTGCCCGTTATGACAAGAAACCTTTTGCCGGAAAAGAGGGCGAAGAAAAGCCTTTCCGCAAAAACGAATCGTTTGAATCAAAACCAGAAGGCGAAGAAAAGCCTTTCCGAAAGAGCAGTGGCAACTACGGCCTTCCTTATAAACGGAAACCATTCGACAAGGAGCGCGATATAAAATCAACTAAACGTGCGAAAGCCGAAGAGAAGCCCAAGTCTGATTCCGATCTCATTCGCTTGAATAAATTCATTGCCAATAGCGGTGTAGGCAGCAGAAGAGAAGCCGATGAACTCATTAAGATGGGATTGGTAACCGTGAATGGCGAAACCATTACCGAGATGGGGCATAAAGTGAGGATCACCGATGAAGTACGGTATGAAGGCAAAAAATTAAAAGCGGAAAAACCTGTTTACGTTCTATTAAATAAACCAAAAGGCTTCATCACCACAACGGATGATCCGCAGGAGCGTAATACTGTAATGAATTTAGTAGCCAGTGCAGGTAAAGAAAGAATTTATCCGGTTGGCCGATTAGATAGAAATACTACCGGGTTACTATTGCTTACCAATGATGGCGACCTCGCTGATAAGCTCACGCATCCTTCCTACAACGTAAAAAAAATTTACAAAGTAGAACTGGATAAGCCGCTAACAAAAAATGATTTTATAAAAATAAAGGAAGGTGTTCGCCTTGAAGAGGGTAAGGCCATAGTAGATGATCTGGCTGTTGTAGGTGACGACAATCAAACCATAGGTATCGAACTGCACATTGGCTGGAACCGGATCGTACGAAGAATTTTCGAATCGCTTGGGTATGAAGTTGTCAAGTTAGATCGCGTGGCCTATGCGGGGTTAGATAAAAAAGATCTCGCGCGCGGGCAGTGGAGATTTTTGAAACCAGAGGAGATCGTTACGCTGAAACACTTTAAATAGAAATTTGATTTTATAAGCAATTGAAGAAGGCGACAGACTCATCTGTCGCCTTTGTTTTTTACTCACTCTTCAGATTTTCTACTGGTCTTACAAACGTAGCCCGTATGGTTTGTGACCCTACTGTCAGGACCCCGAAAAAAATCAGCACAAGCACACCCGTAACCATTACCGTCCAATCCATAGTAACATGATAGGCAATCATTTCCAGCCAAAGGCTGTTGATGAAATAAGCTGCCGGTAACCCAATTGCCACCGAGATTCCAAGCATGGCCAGGAATCCCTTTGAGAGTAATAAAATCAACGCGCTACTGCTCGATCCCAAAACTTTCCTGATCGAAATTTCTTTGATACGAGTCTCTGTGGCATACGTAGCCATACCCAACAAACCCAGGCACGAAATCATGATAGCGAGAAAAGCCACCACTCCCACTACTTTCACAATATCGCCAAAGAAGATGTTATAGATGGTCTCGATTTCTTCCTTCATGGATTTGTAGTCAACTTTCATAGTGGGGTTTACCGCGGCCCAGGCCATTTCAATAGTTTTGGCTGTCTGAGTGAAGGTGCCTGTGTACTCGACTTGTAGAATGCTCAATTCAGAGGGATTGTATCGCAAGATCATCGGTTCAAGTTTTTGCATCAGTAATTGATGGTTGTAATTTTTCAACACTCCTATAATTTGCACTTTGTTGGAATCCGTATCCATAATCAACTCCTGACCCAGCGCTTCGGTTGCGTTGGCGTAGTGAAAAGTCTTGAGTGCCTCCTCGTTTACGATTATGAAGTTCTTATTCGATTCACCTGCTGCTGCTTCGAAATTTCTTCCGGCCAGTAGAGTCAGTTTCATGTTGCTGATGTAATCTTCATCCACAGCATAGTAGGAAACGTTCATCCAGTTTTTTTCTTCTAAACTCTTTTTAAAGCCCATACCATACGTGGATCCGGCAGCAGGCACATGTGATGAAGCCGACACAGTTGCTACATTGGCGTGTTTGAGCAATTCCGTTTTAAGTAATTCCGGTTTAGTGCCATTCAGTCGTATCATCATTTGATTCTCCGTTTGAAATCCCAGATCGGCTTTGATGAAATAACGCAACTGATTAAACACCACAAGCACGCTAAGGATGAATATCAGCGAAAGCGTAAACTGCGATACGAGCAATGCCTTGCGCAAGCCCATGCGCGAAAAAAGTTTAACATTACCTACACTCTTGAGCACTTTTACGGGTTGGAAACCCGAGAGTACAATCGCTGGAAACAGTCCCGCCAAAATACCCACTACCAATGCAAACACGACAAAGGCAGCGTACACATACAGGTTAGCTTCTAAATCCCACTTCATCACCCGGGCAAAATTCAATTGCAACATGACCGGTTTCAATAAAAGGACCATAACCACAGCAATCACGAGCGCGAAGAAAGCTGTGATGATCGCCTCCGACAAAAACTGAGTAAAGATTTGCCAACGCATAGCACCCGTGGCTTTGCGGATACCGATTTCCTTAGCACGCGTCAGCGATCGGGCAATGGATAAATTAGTAAAGTTGAAACACGAGGTAAGCATCACCATCCCACCAAGTCCCGCGAAAAAGTAAATAAATAACCAAGGTAGAAATGGCCCGATAGGGTTATTACGCATCGGACCGGGTGTGATATTCATCATCGGCTGAAGTTGAAACTTCGCCTTGTTTACATCAGGATTGGTGTTTGGGGCGATATGTTTTTTATAAATCTTGTCGAAATAAGGTAAGATATCTGATTCCGACTTACCATCCTCCAGCATAATATATGTCCATGTTTGCCAGTAGTTGTGCCAGTCCTCCGAGTCTTTTCCTATAACACCACTAGCTTCCAGGCTCTTCACAGTAGACATGCTGGCGAGTGCCTCAAACACAATGTGCGATTTCTTGTTGGAGTCTTTCAGCACACCGGTCACATTGTAAACTCCTTTATCACCCACTTTAACAGTCAGGCCAACCGGATTTTCTTCCTTGAACAATTTTCTTGCAGCCTTGTGCGTGAGAACTACACTATAAGGTTCTTTCAATGCGGTGCGCGCATCGCCATATTCCATTTCGTATTGAAACACCTCGAAGAATTCAGGATCGGCAAAATAACCGCTCAACGGGATATTGACATTCTGTTCAAACTCAATCCATGGATTGCCAAAGCCACGTTTGATGCGAACGACTTTTTCAATGCCCGTGTAATTATTTCGCAACTCTTCACCCAGTGGGTGCGCGGAGGTAGCCGTAATGTTATTACTGTAGGTTCCATCACCATAAATCACCTGGCTATTAATGCGGTAGATACGGTCGCGGTTGGAATTGAATCGATCATAGGTCATCTGGTCGGCCACCAGCATCATGATGGCCATGCAGATAGTCATACTCACAGCCAATCCAAAAATATTGATGAAAGAAAAAAACCGATGGCGGAGTAAACTCCGAAGTGCCGTTTTAATGTAATTCCTGAACATAGTAAATCCGTTTTAGCTTTTTATACTAATTAAAATAAGTGCTTAGGTGTGGGTTAAGGCTTCGGCCCTGGCAATGCTACCGATCTATTCTTTGCTCCCCCATTTATAGGTATACGTGGCAGCGTTCCTTTTAAGTCTGTACTGTAATTCCGTATCAGATAACAGCAGAATTAAATATTTAAATTCTTCATCAGCTAGTTGCATCACCAAAGTCCGATCATCGTTCTCAAGCCTCCACGTACCCTGCGTAACCTCTTTGATGGGTTGGGATGATTTCCATGTACCATCCGATGAAAACTGCAACTCTGTATTAGTGGCTAAGGAAGTATGGACTCCTACGCCCGACATTTCATCAGATTTGATTGTCCATACTTTATTTACCAGAAGTTCTGTCTTGCTTTTCTGCGCGAATACAATACCCGACAGTAAACTAAATAGAGAAATAAGAAACATTTTTTTCATAATCACTTTGAATCAATCTCTTTCTTAACCATGAAATAATAAATCAAGAACCCGAGTGACACAGACACCGCAAATAATCCATAAGGAAGCGGAGAATCAGGGCTCGTTGGAATGTATTCCATAATGACAAGAGACATTCCTGCAAAGAAAATAATCAAGCCCCACTTTAAGGAAGTAAACTTATTACTGGCTGTGTGTTGCTTAAAAATGGCTTGCGTATCGTCATTCACAAACCCCTTTTCAATCATTTTCTTTTTAAGAATATAATCGGTCATAACTTTTGTGAAGAAATAAATGGAAGCTCCAAAACTTCCAATAATTGCTATTGGCATTAATACATCATTACTCATAATTATTGGGTTTTCTAATTTCGTTTTGGAGCGTAAGACACACGGTTGATCGCTAATGTTGCAGAGATTTTAAAAAAGACACTGGTTACTGGTCTCTGGATTATTAGGGCCAGAATCCAGCGACCAGTATCGAGCCACATTTTTAACTAAATTCCTGCAACATCCGTTGAAATCTTCGTGTCTAACACAAAAATGATCGATGATAAGGCCCTGGTCTCACAGGTTTTAAGTGGAGATAGGCAGGCATTTCGTTTGCTAATCAAGCAAAACGAAAGGCTGGTGGGTCATATGATCGCCAGGCTCATCGATCGGCAGGAAGACCGCGAGGAATTGTGCCAGGACGTTTTTTTGAAAGTTTATGAAAAGCTGGGGGAGTTTACTTTCCAATCGAAGTTGAGCACCTGGATTGCAACCATTGCCTACCGGCATGGAATCAACCATCTGCGGAAGCGAAAGATTGCGATCAGTGATTTTCCGGAAGAAGAAAGTAAAATCGAACGGTTTATCGCCATTGATGATGCTTCCGAAACATTAGCCGATCAGCAACTAGACGATATGGTTCTTCAACTGATTGACAAGTTGCCTCCTCAGTACAAAGCGATACTGACCCTGTATCATATACAGGAAATGAGTTATCCGGAGATTGTGGAAATAACCGGTTTGCCCGAAGGAACGGTGAAAAATTATTTATTCCGGGCCCGGCAGTTATTGAAAGAAAAAGTAAAGAAGTATCTTGGCAAAGAAGAAGTATTATGAACCACGAAGAAGAGTTACAAAATCAGATAGAGCGCGGCCTGGCAACTCATGATTCGGAGGATGCACTTGCTTATCAGCGTGTTTTTGATTCGTTAAAGAAAGAACCCAACTTCCATGTATCACTTCCTTTTGCTGATCGCCTGATTGCACTCATTGAAAAGAAAGAGGAAAGAAGAGACTATTGGTGGATGGCGATTGGCATTTTCCTTTCGGTCATAGCCCTTATTGTGGTGCTTGTAATAACCAAAGTAAATTGGACTACCGGAGCTTTCACTTTTATCTCCAAATATGCGGGATTGGTTGCCTTTGGAATCGCCTTCATCCTAATGCTGCAGTGGGTCGACAAGAAAATTATAAAAAAGCGAACTGAGTTTCGATAAGTTAAAACTCCCGGAAGGGATTAGCATCCACCCCTTTCTAATATTGCCCACCCATAGAAAATCAGTAACCTTTTCCTTCCTGAAACGGTAAATAACGTTTGTTCAATTAACAAACTTCTCATGAATAAACTCTACACCCCGCTTTGCGCGATGCTTTTGTTTTGGAGCATCCAAACCCAGGCCCAGGAACCTAAAAAGGAAGAAAAGGTCGACACGGTAAAAAAAGATAAACCAAAAAAGAAAAAAGATCTACCCCTGGAAGTTAGCAGGCGCGTGCCAATTAAAACTAATGAAGGTACATGGATGTCATTGGATGTAAGCCCTGATGGCAAAACCATTGCATTTGATTTTCTGGGCGACATCTTTACCATGCCTGTTACTGGTGGCAAGCCAACCCAATTTACTAGCGGTATGGCTTTCGACTCACACCCGAAGTTTAGTCCTGATGGAACGAAATTATTGTTCATATCCGACAGAAGCGGTGGCGAAAATATTTGGTGGTATTCGGTAGACAAGAAAGACTCGTTACAGATTACCAAAGCAAATATCGACCACTATCAGTCTGCTGAGTGGACGCCTGATGGAAATTATATTATTGGTTCACGTGGCACACGCAACTTTAAGTTGTGGATGTTTCATAAAGATGGTGGCTCGGGCGCACAACTGATCAGCAAGCCTGACAATCTGAAAACAGTTGAACCAGCCTTTGGTCCCGATGGACGTTATATCTGGTATTCGCAACGCATGAATGCCTGGAATTACAATGCCCAACTCCCGCAATACCAGCTAGCAGTTTATGATCGTGAAACCGGGGAGACAGAGGTAAAGACTGCCCGTTATGGTTCTGCTTTTACGCCCGTGCTTTCACCCGATGGAAAGTGGTTGGTGTATGGATCAAGACATAATGATCAAACGGGTTTAATCATTCGCGATTTAAAAACCGGTGACGAAAAATGGTTGGCCTATCCTGTGCAGCACGATGAGCAGGAATCCATTGCTCCTCTTGGAGTATTGCCTGCCATGTCTTTCACACCCGACAGCAAAAACATTATTGCATCGTATGGGGGAAAGTTTTATAGCATACCGGTAGCCGGTGGCACTGCCGTTAATATTCCATTTGAAATGGAAACTGAATTTTTGTTGGGCCCAAGTGTTGCTGATTTTAAATATCCCATCAAGGATGATAAAGACATGGTAGTGACACAAATCCGCGATGCCGTTGTGTCGCCCAATGGAAAACAAGTTGCCTTCACCGCATTGAACAGATTATATACAATGGATTTGCCCAATGGCACACCAAAGCGAGTAACCTCTAACAATTTCACTGAAGCATTACCGGCATGGAGCACCGATGGGGCACAACTGGCATGGGTAACGTGGGAGGGCGAAGGTGGACATATCTATAAAATCAATTTGAAAACGAAAGCTCCCAAGGCAATGAAACTTACTACCACACCTGCTCTTTATACGGATATCGTGTGGAGTTATCAGGGCAACAGGATTGTATTCATGCAAGGCAGTGCCCATAATTTTAAAGAAGATGAAGGCCCCGTAACGTTTGCCAACCAAGAGAACATTGCGTGGATCAGTGGTGATGGAGGTCCAATTACCGTGATTGAGAAAGCAAAAGGAAGAAGTGTACCTCATTTCACAAAATCCAGTGATCGTATTTACTTATACAGCAGTCAGAAAGGATTGGTCTCCATTCGTTGGGATGGAACTGATGAGAAAGCACATTTGAAAGTTACCGGCATTATGACGTACGGTTCGGTTGCCGATGAAAATCATTGCATGTTGGTAGAGACTGCAACAGAACCACAACGAGAACCATCCAACGCAGCCGTGATTCTCATGGCTCCTGAAGGAGACCAGACATTGGCCAAAATCAACAACGATGTGTATGTGGTAACCATTCCTAAAATTGGTGGCGAGGTTCCCAAAATTTCAGTGGCCGAAGCCGATAAGGCACAATTCCCGGCCCGTAAACTCACCAAGCTGGGTGGTGAATTCCCTACCTGGAGCAGCAATGGAAAAACCGTCTATTTCTCTTTAGGTAATGCATTCTTTACTTACAACCTCGATGAAGCGAAGGCTAAAGAGGAAGAATTGAAAAAGAAAAAAGCAGAAGAGGAAAAGAAAGAAGCAGAGAAGGCAGAAGGTGAGAAGAAAGGTGATGAGAAGAAGTCTGACTCAGGAGACAAGAAAGCCGATGAGAAAAAAGATGAAGGCTACAAGCCGACAGAGATGCGTATCAAGATTACGGTGCAAAAAGATATCCCAACAGGAAAAGTTCTTTTACAAAACGCACGCATCATTACCATGAAGGGTGATGAAGTGATCGAACGTGGCGATGTGCTGATCGAAAACACCCGCATCAAACAGGTAGGCGCAGCCGGTTCGATATCGGTGGATGGCTCAGTGCAAAAAATGGATATGAGTGGCAAGACCATCATTCCGGGGTTCGTAGATACCCACGCACATATGTGGCCAGCCTGGGGCATACACAAAAATCAGGTATGGGTATATGCTGCCAACCTCGCCTATGGCGTAACTACCACGCGCGATCCACAGACGGCAACTACCGATGTATTAACATACAGCGATATGGTTGAGACTGGTGAAATTCTTGGACCACGCGTTTATTCTACCGGCCCCGGTGTAGGATTCTGGATGTATAATTTGAAAGATGCCGATCAGGCAAAAGATATTTTGAAACAGTATTCGGAATATTATAATACCAAAACAATCAAGATGTACCTGACAGGGAATCGTCAGCATCGCCAGTGGATTATTCAGGCTGCTAAAGAACAACAGCTGATGCCTACTACAGAAGGCGGATTAGATTTCAAACTAAATATGACTAATCTGATCGATGGGTATCCGGGGCATGAACATGCTTTCCCGATTTATCCATTATATAAAGACTTTACTACCGCAGTGGCTCAATCTAAAATGACCTACACACCCACCTTGCTGGTTGCTTATGGTGGACCGTGGGCAGAGAATTTTTACTATGCTACTGAAAATGTAAATGGAGATCCAAAGCTCAATCACTTCTTTGCAAAGTCTGAACTTGATCAAAAATCAAGAAGAAGGCCAGCGTGGTTTATGA
Source organism: Cyclobacteriaceae bacterium (assembly GCA_035408225.1). Classification (GTDB taxonomy): domain Bacteria; phylum Bacteroidota; class Bacteroidia; order Cytophagales; family Cyclobacteriaceae; genus ELB16-189. Next base: position 31,497 of record DAOOCD010000011.1, read on the forward strand.
AAGAAGAACACGTGTTTGAAGATCATGCCCGCTTCGTTAATGACCTGGTAAAAGCAGGTGGTAATGCCGGTGTAGGTTCCCATGGTCAATTGCAGGGATTGGGATACCATTGGGAATTGTGGAGCATTGCTTCTGGAGGCATTAACACCCACAATGCATTGAAGGTGGCTACTATACAGGGAGCCAAAGCCATTGGTTTAGATGGTGATGTGGGAAGTATTGAAGCCGGAAAACTGGCCGACTTAATCATTCTTGATAAAAATCCATTGGAAAATATCCGCAACTCAAACACAGTTAATAAGGTGATGAAGAATGGAAGACTCTATGATGGGAATACGTTGGATGAAATTTATCCAACCGTTAGAAAAGCGCCCTCATTCGCCAAAGATCAGGTGAGTCCGCAAACCGGCATTCCCGGTATAAAATAAACTCTATACAAGTAATAACAAAAGAAGAGGCTGTCTCCTACATTTGCGAAATCAAACATAGGAGACAGCATTTTTTCTTTAAGTGCATTCAGTATCCACCAGGAACCGTTATCACCGCCCTTTCCCCTTCCGCATAATTTCATGCCCGCTACCTTTCTT
>DAOOCD010000012.1:0-30789 GCA_035408225.1 Cyclobacteriaceae bacterium
AAGTATGTATTTTCTACCGTTCGGATAAAATGATCGACATCGTATCAAAACATCAGCATACAGGACGGTCGAATAAGTGACTGGATAGTCGAGTAAAATGAACTGATCGTCTAATACCCGCTATTAAGTGCGAACAAAAAATTTGTTTTGCAGTTTATAAGGAGGCACGAAGGTGCTGAACCGCATTAAACTCTGAACAATGAAAAAACTCTTTACTCTTATTGCCTTTCTAGGAACAGCTACTTTGCTCTTCGCTCAGGAAGAGGCTCCAAAAGGAACTGGCAAAATCTCAGGCATTGTCATGGATGCCAAATCAAACCAACCTGTTGAGTTTGCTACCATCGCGCTTACGGATTTAAATGGGAAAACCCTGGATGGAACAATTGCTGATGCCAAAGGAAAGTTTGTGATTCATAAAGTAGCCGATGGCACGTATAACGTCTTAATTTCTTTTATCGGTTATCAAACCTTTACTCGCAATAATTTAATACTTGAAGGAAAGAAAAATGATATTAATCTGGGTACTATTAAAATACAAGAAGAAGCCACTCAACTAAGTGAGGTGGTGATCGAAGGGCAGAAAGATTTAGTGGAGGAACGCGTTGACCGCACCATCTATAATGCTGAAAACGATGCAACGACCAAAGGTGGCGATGCTACCGATGTATTAAAAAGAGTACCCCTTCTTTCGGTAGACTTAGACGGAAACGTAAGTATGAGGGGTAGTTCGAATATAACTGTGTTAATTAACAATAAACCCTCTACGATCATGGCCAATTCAGTGGCCGATGCCTTGAAGCAAATTCCTGCTGATATGATTAAGACGGTAGAAGTCATTACCTCCCCTTCGGCCAAGTACGATGCTGAAGGTTCAGCAGGTATCATCAACATCATAACAAAGAAAAACACGTTGGAAGGGTTAACCTTGAACGTGGATGCGGGTGTAGGGTATCGCGGTTCTAATCTTGGTTTGAATGGAAATTATCGAAGAGGAAAAATGGGATTCTCATTAGGTGGCTTTGGAAGGTCTAACTACAATGTTCAGGGGGCATTTAATAACGACCAAACTACTATTGATGGGACAGAAACCTATCAAACCATCCAAAGTGCTAACAACCGTAGTAATGGTCTTTTTGGAAATTACAATCTGGGTTGGGATTATGATATCAATAAGAAAAATTCTGTAGCTGCTTCTGTTCGTTATGGTTTGCGTAACAATAATTCGTTTCAGGATGGGCTTACCACTTCAAGCTTTGAAAATGGATCAACAATACCATCTTCAATCAGTTTAAGGGATGTAGACACAAAAGATCTTTCTAATACTACTGATCTAAACTTTACCTATACACACCTTTTTGAAAAACCGCAGGAAGAATTCAGCCTACTCGCACTCTATAGCCGCAATGACCGTAATAATGATTTCACCAACTCTATTTTAAATTCGACTACGGAAGAAATCACTCAGCGCTTCAAAAATGAAAATGATGGCTTAAACGAAGAATATACTTTTCAGATGGATTATCAAAACCCAATTAGCCAAAATCAGATGTTGGAATTGGGAGCCAAGAACATCCGCAGAAAAGTATTGAGTGATTACGCGTATTACACGGCTGCAGGTGCGGATGGTGAATATATACTCAATCCAAATCAAAATCTCTCCAACCAATTGAATTACAATCAAAATGTATTAGCCAGTTATCTATCTTATACTTACAGCACTAAAAGCGGGTATAGCTTAAAGGCCGGTGCTCGTTACGAATACACAATCATCAATGCCTTTACCCGCACAGAGGATGATATTAATATTCCGGAATACGGAGTGTTGGTACCTAGTATAAACGCTTCTAAGAAACTGAAGAAAGGGACCATGAAAGCATCTTACAACAGACGCATTCAACGGCCATCCATCCAGTTTTTAAATCCAAACATCCAGGCTTCAAACCCATATAATCGCACAGTGGGTAATCCTGAACTCGATCCTGAGTACACTAACAATTTTGAGCTTGGTTACAGCACTTTCATCAAGGGAACTTCGCTGAACTTTACAGGCTTTGTGCGCAACAGCAATAATGCCATTCAAAGTTTACGCAATGTGGCCGGTGATACTATTGTAACTACATATGATAACATCGGTAAAGAAAACGCTTATGGTATGAGTGCATTTGCCAACGTTAGTATTGGCAAACTTTCATTAAATGGTGGTGGCGATGTGTTTTATGCCGATCTGGCCAACAATGTTCCTAATCCAGAACAAAACGCAAGCAACACAGGTTGGGTGTATAGTGGAAGATTGTTTGGAAGTTATGGATTAAGTAAAGGATGGGCATTGCAAGGTTTTGGATTTTATCGTGGTCGCAGAGTACAACTTCAGGGCTACCAGGGTGGTTTTGGTATCTATAGTTTAGGCGCTCGCAAAGAATTTAATAAGAAGAAAGGAACCGTTGGTTTTGGCCTTGAGAACTTCCTCGCCCCTTCTATGAAAATTCGCAATGCTACGGAAACCCCGACCATCAATCAATATAGTACTACGGTGCTTAATAACTTCAGTTTCCGTGTTAATATTAGCTACCGCATTGGTAAGATGGGTTTTGACCAACCTCGCAGAAGAAGCCGCTCCATTAATAATGATGACATGAAAGAAGGTGGCGATGGCGGTGGCATGGATAACGGTGGCAATGCCGGAGGAAATGCTGCAGGTGGAGCACAACAAAGAAACGGGGCCGCAGGTGCTGCTGTAGTTGCACGTCCGGGTACGACACCAGCAAAACAGCCGACCGTAGAAACTCCAAAAGTTGATCCTTCAGTTCCTGTAGTAGCCGAAGGCAACTGGGCCTATTCGGTTGAATCTCCCCAGGGTAATAATGGTGGTACGCTTAAGATCATTAAAGATGCCGATGTTTTTTCAGGCGTGATCATCAGCAGCCGGAATAACCGTGAAACTCCTTTGAAGAATGTAAAAGTAACTGGCAACGAACTGAGCTTTAGTTATGAAGTAAATTTTGGTGGTAATACCAGCGAGGTTCTTGTGAAAGGAATTATTGCAGGTGATCAGTTTGCCGGTACTATGACCATGGGGCAGTTTGGGGCCTTCCCGATGACGGCTAAAAAAGGACAATAGATTTGGTTAGTGGGTGTATAGGGTAAATGCCGGCTCGAAAGGGTCGGCATTTTTAATTTGATAATCCAATAGTTAAACAATTTATTTAACGGCTTCTGCCAAAATACGCATTGCTCTTACCCGCTGCGGGTCTACCGTGCGGTATTTAAATTCTGAACCTTCTTCTGACCCCATGCCCGCAATAGCCGGGTTACGGTATTGCATCGCACTATCGCGAAAGGCAGTTGCTGAAAAGTGAATTTCGGTTGCTCCTGTTTTTCTCACAATCTCTTCTACGGTATTTTCATTGACACCTGAACCCGGCATAATAGAGATTCGTCCGTTCGCCTTTTTTATAAGATCACTAATCAGGTCGGCCCCGAGGGAAGCCGTAGTTCGATGTCCAGACGTAAGAATCCGGTCAAAGCCAACTTCAATGCAATCTTCCAGGGCCTCAAACGGATCGCGGGTCATATCAAACGCCCGGTGGCAGGTAACTTTCAACGGCCGTGCTTTGTCAATCAATTCTTTACAGCGTTTTTTATCGATTGTACCATCGGCATTTAAGATTCCAAACACTATACCATCTACACTAATTCGCTGACACTGATAGATGTCGCGCTTCATACTGTGAAACTCATAGTTGGTGTAATGAAAATCTCCACCCCGCGGACGGATCATCACATACACATCAAGGTTTACATTTTGCCTTACCGATTCAATGATCCCAAAGGAGGGCGTGGTTCCGCCCTCACCAGGATTATCACAAAGTTCAATGCGATCGGCTCCACCTTCCTGGGCTTTAAGGGCAGATTCAATATTATAGACTACGATTTCGAGAGTCATGGTTACTTCTTTTTTCCGGGTGCGTTCACAACAACTTCTTTTGTACTATCCATTTCTTTCATCAGAAAAGCAAAATCAATAGCACTTTCCGCTTTTCCATCTAAAGTAAATGACTTTCGCTCACCGCCCAACTCTGCCAGCAAGTCAAACGCCAAATCAAATTGTTTTTTGGTGCCCGGTGTTATAATTATTGTACTCATATTCAATAATAACTTTTCGCCTCAAATAATTTATTCCCCAACTCCTGTGCATACACCGCATAGGTAAATCCTTTTTGCAATGCGTAGGCTCCATACTCACCGTTTTTATTCAACGCCAAAAACCCAACCTGCATTTCTTTCGATTTAATGGGTTGATTTTTTACGATACGCTGGACCGCTTTCTCACATGCTTCCTGCGGGGAATTTCCTTGTCGCATCAATTCAACAACAAGATGCGATCCTACAATCCGAATCACTTCTTCACCCACTCCCGTAGAGGTAGCGGCCCCGATTTCATTATCTACAAACAAAGCAGCTCCAATAATGGGAGAGTCTCCTACCCGGCCACGCATTTTATACGCCATACCACTGGTGGTACATGCGCCTGAGAGATTTTGCTTTTCATCAAGGGCCACAATGCCGATCGTATCATGATTTTCGATATTGGCAACTGGCTTGTATTGCGAAGTCTTCAGCCACTCCTTCCAGGCCTTTTCCGATTCCTTCGTAAGCAATTTTTCTTTTTTAAATCCTTGTGATAAAGCAAACTGCAAGGCCCCATCCCCTACTAAAAACACATGAGGGGTTTTCTCCATCACCTTACGCGCTACCGATACCGGATGTACAATGTGTTCTAAGCACGCTACTGCTCCACAATTCGCAAACTCATCCATAATGCAGGAATCAAGTGTAACCCGTCCATCGCGATCGGGCAAACCGCCCAAGCCTACTGAGGTTTCTTTCGGATCTCCTTCGGGTACGCGCGCACCAGCTTCTACAGCATCCAACGCCCGACCACCAGAAGAAAGAATTTTCCAGGCTTCAATGTTGGCGTCCAAACCAAAATTCCAGGTAGAGATAACTACAGGTTTGTTTGCCACTGGCGCTGGTTTATCAGCACCAAATAATTTTGTTATAGAAGTAAAGGAAGCGAGGGTTCCGAGTTGTAGAAATTTTCTGCGTGAAGTCATGGTAGAATTTTAACTGTACATGAATATAACCAAAGTAGTACCCGCATTCTCAAAATAGTTGAGGTGAGGCTTAATCAAGAATTCGCCTGGCTGTACGAAAGCGCTTTTTGTAATAATCAGAATATAAATCGGTCTCTACCACACCGAGTGAAGTAGAGGCATGGATAAATTTTATCTGCTCGCGCGATTTCACATCGGTAACAATACCTACATGTGTAATCTCTTTTTTCTTTTCCCCCGTGGCAAAAAAAACGAGATCGCCTTCAGCCAGTTTTTTGCGTTTTACCTTTTCACCTACCTGGGCTTGCCCTTCTGCGGTGCGTGGAAGCGTGAGGCTAACTGCCTGATAAGCATTACCTGTAAGACCCGAACAATCCATACCCACCCTGGTGGTGCCCCCGTACTTATAAGGTGTTCCCGTAAACGATCGCGCTGCTTTAATAACCTTTTCTACCTGTGCCTCGCGGGCTTTGCGGGCCGAACTGCAGGCACTAAACAAAATTAAAATGAGGACAAAAAGCATCCATCCATGAAAGGTTATTTCCTTAATTTTGTGCTTCGTTTTTAAGATCATATACATTCAAAGTTACAGTATTGATGGCACACACTAAAGTAAGTGAAGCAATTACTCCACCACTTCATAACGAAATCATTGACCAATTTCGTGCCATCGTAGGTGCAGCGTATGTAATTGTCGATGAAGAGCAAAGAAATGAATACGGCCACGATAAAACTGAAGACTATCAATTTTTGCCGGACCTGGTCATCAAACCAGGCACTCCGCAAGAGATCAGCGAGATATTAAGGATTTGTAATGCACACCTGATACCTGCCACCCCACGCGGTGCCGGCACGGGACTTAGCGGAGGAGCACTGCCTGTGAAGAAAGGCGTAGTGATCTCGATGGAGCGTTTCAATAAAATCTTAAACATTGACGAATCAAATCTGCAGGCTACCGTAGAACCCGGTGTAATTACTGAAGTGTTTCAAAATGCAGTAAAAGAAAAAGGACTTTTCTATCCACCCGATCCGGCCAGTCGTGGCTCCTGTTTTTTAGGTGGCAACCTGGCTAATAACTCGGGCGGACCTAAAGCAGTAAAATATGGCGTTACCCGCGACTATGTAATCAATATGGAAGTGGTATTACCAACCGGAGAAATTATCTGGACAGCCGCCAATGTTTTGAAGAACTCTACTGGGTATAATCTGACCCAACTGATGTGTGGTAGTGAGGGTACCCTTGGAATAATCACCAAAATCGTTTTTAAACTTCGTGGACTTCCTCAAAAAAATGTTCTGTTACTAATTCCGTTTGTTACCAACGAAGAAGCGTGTAGTGCCATTGCTGCTATTTTTGTTGAAGGTATTACTCCTTCCGGAATGGAGTTCTTTGAACGCGAAGCAGCCGAAAAAACATTTGAGTATTGCGAGAAAGTGCTGAACAGCCCGGTAACCACTAAACTTACCGATAACATGGATGCTTACCTTTTGTGTGAACTGGATGGTAATGATGAAGAAGTGCTGATGCGTGATGCTGAGCGTGTAATGAATGTAGTGGAGAAGTTTCAGTGTGGTGAAGTTCTTTTTGCCGAAAGCAGTGCGCAGAAAGAAGAACTGTGGAAAATAAGAAAGAATATTTCGCCTGCTGTTAATTGGTATACACTTACTAAATCAGATGATGTAGTGGTTCCGCGCAACAATCTGCCCAAGCTGATTAAAGGCATAAAGGAAATTGGCAAACAATATGGATTTAACACAGTTTGTTTTGGGCACTTAGGCGATGGCAATCTGCATGTGAACATCTTAAAGGAAAATATCAGCGAAGCCGATTGGGAAACAAAAATACCGGAAGGAATTGGCGAAATCTTTAGACTTACTGTGAGTTTGGGAGGAACACTTTCAGGAGAGCACGGCATTGGAATTGCCAAGCGACCTTACATGCCCATTGCTATGAGCGAAGTAAATCTGAATCTGATGCGCGGTATCAAAAAGGTGTTTGATCCGAATGGCATTCTTAATCCTGGAAAGATTTTCTAAATGCAATTATTTTGTATTAATAAAAAAAAGAGTCCTGCAATGGCAGGACTCTTTTTCTATTAGTCTGTTCTGATCTCACTTGAACGATCTCAGCGTACCGAAGTAATAATGCAAACCAACTTGTACACCCACCAGGAAATTCGCACGACCTCCAAATATTTCAGAAACATTACCGCTTTGAAGCAAATCAATTATATCCTGATTTCTCATATCGGTAAAACTATAATTGGCTCTTACCTGAGTGGATAAGAAAAGGTGCTTGGATAAATCAATATCCAATCCAAATGCCACAGCTAACTGAAACTCGGTATTCTTAAAATCATCCAGTTGCTTTTGGAGTAAAGCGGTGGTTGGAACATCATTAGGAAGGTTATAGGTACCATTGCCATTGTCTACAGCCGAAGGATAATCTTCCTTTATGGTAGCAAAATCTATTCCCTCTGGAATTTCGTAATTACCCTTGTCGGTTTGTAAAGTCTCAATGCCTTTGGTGAGAATTCCTAATTGAGGTCCAAAATTAAAGTTACCACGCGCTTTGCCTGATCCACCGCCCATAAACTTCATCATGAGCGGGATATTGAGATATTCAACATCTATTTTCCGGGTGCCCGCAATCTGCTTTGCCGTATTAATGACATCATAGATTTGACCTTGCGTTGATTTAATAGCCTCTAATTGTAGTCCGAACTTATTACCAAAGTCGGCACCGAAACTAAAACCAACCGGTGCCCAATTGTAGGTATACGTAGAGCTATATCGTGGGTCCTCACTCAAACCCTTGTCTAACACAAAGGTTGCATTATAGGCTGTAGTGGCACCAAGATGAATCTGAGACTGGGCAACGTATCCAGCCATTAATAAAAATGAGAGTGTAAGCCAATAGATTTTAAGTTTCATATGTTTAACTTTTGCGTTAATTTCTAATAAAATCTAATAAGTAACCAGTCAATAATATCAAAAAACCATGAAAAAGGTACTCATATCATTATTTGTCACTGCATTTATAGCCTCCCTGATCGGCTGTAGCCCAAAGAAATCAGAAGAAAAACCCGAAGTAGTTATCCCTGAAACCAATAAGGACAATCAACTTACGGAAGCACAGAAAACCGAAGGTTGGCAACTTTTGTTTGATGGACAAACCACCAATGGGTGGCAGATTTTTAAAGCCCGAAAAAATAACACCTGGGAAGTCGTGGATGGCGTGCTGCACTGCAAAGCATTAAATGAAACCACAGGGGATGGCAATGAACGTTCTGATCTTATGACAACCGCAGAGTTTGAAAACTTTGAATTGGCTTTCGATTGGCAAATTGCTGTACAAGGTAATTCGGGACTTATGTTCCGGGTAACGGAAGAGTTTGAACAACCCTATTACTCAGGACCGGAATTTCAACTGATGGATGATCCGGGATTTCCAAATGAGACACCCGATCACCTGACCGGATCAAATTATGGTATGCATACTGCCGGGAAAACAAAAATAAAACCAGCCGGAGAATGGAACTCCTCAAAATTGGTTGTAAACAAAAATCATGTAGAGCATTGGCTGAATGGTGATAAGGTAGTTGAATATGAGTTGAATTCTCCAGAATGGCTTGCACTGAAAAAAGCAAGCAAATGGAAAGATGCACCAGGCTACGGGGTTGCCACCAAAGGACATATTGTATTACAAGACCATGGTAGCGAAGCCTGGTTTCGGAATATAAAAATCAAGACACTTTAAAATTAATAGGTAGGCAGTGGGCAGTCACCAGTAGGCAGTCGTATAAAACCTGCCAACTGCATTCTGCTTACTGCCAACTAGCAAAGAATGTGCGGTATTACCGGAGTATTTGCCTTTAACCTGGTTGGTAAGTTTAACATGATTCATGTTACTGCTGCCACCATGGCATTGCAAAAACGTGGGCCCGATTTTCAGGATGTTTATATAGATGAGTTTGTTGGCTTAGGCCATCGCAGACTTTCCATCATTGATACAAGCTCCATTGCCCATCAACCCATGTGGGATGCCAGCAAGCGCTATTGCATTGTTTTCAATGGCGAGATCTTCAATTATCGCGAACTTAGAAAAGAGCTCGAGGCTGATGGCGTTTCCTTCTTATCAGCTTCCGACACGGAAGTTCTGTTGAACCTTTACATTAAAGAAAAGGAAAATTGCCTGAACAAGTTAAATGGTTTTTTCTCCTTCTGCATTTATGATCGCCAGGAGCAGACATTCTTTTTAGCGCGAGATAGGTACGGGATCAAGCCCTTGCTTTATCTGTTCGATGAGGATAAGTTTCTCTTTGGCTCTGAGATGAAGGCCATGATCGAATATGGAATTGATAAAGAGATCGACTTTCAATCACTATTCACCTATCTGCAACTTAATTACATTCCTGCGCCATCAACTATTTTTGCCCATGTTAAAAAACTCCTTCCCGGGCATTACCTGAAAGTAGTTCGCAAAAAAATTGAAACACACTGCTATTATACTATACCCGATCAAGAAGATAATAGATTGCCTCTTCCTTATGATAAAGCTAAAGATAGACTCAAAGAATTGCTGGAGGATTCCGTTCAACGCAGGTTGATTTCAGATGTGCCATTAGGTGCATTTCTTAGCGGAGGTGTTGACTCATCGGTTATTACAGCGCTTGCCGCTAAACATAAACCCGATCTGCATACCTTTTCGATTGGCTTTAAAGATGAAAAGTTTTTTGACGAAACACCTTATGCAAATCGGGTAGCTAAACATTTTAAAACAGAGCATACAGTTTTCTCACTAACAAATGATGACTTACTGGATCATGTGAATTCAGTGCTCGATTATATCGATGAACCCTTTGCAGATTCATCCGCTATCAACGTATTCATTTTAAGCAAAGAAACCAGAAAGCATGCAACAGTTGCCCTTTCGGGAGATGGTGCCGATGAGTTGTTAGGTGGCTATAATAAACATGCGGCCTTTCACCGGATTATAAATAAGGGCTGGCAAGAAAATCTGATCAGTTCTTTGGCACCGGTTTGGAAATCATTACCTCAATCCAGAAACAGTTTCTTTAGTAACCGGTTTCGCCAACTCAATCGGTTTGCCGAAGGAATGAAACTGGGAAGTAAAGAACGGTATTGGCAATGGGCTGGCTTTGCAAAAGAAGACCAGGTACTTAACCTGCTTTCAGAGGGATCAAAACAAAAATTTCAGAAGCAGGAATATGAAATGAGAAAGCAAAATCTGCTGCAATTGATCCCCGCCAAGGAATCCATCCGCGATATTCTGATGACTGACATGAGTCTTGTACTGCCCAACGATATGCTAACAAAAGTTGATTTGATGAGTATGGCCCATGGACTGGAAGTGCGGGTGCCGTTCTTAGATTACCGGCTTGTTAATTTTATTTTCAGTCTGCCCGATGATTATAAAGTTACCCGCTCTATCCGAAAGAAAATTTTACAAGATGCCTTTCGGGATGTATTGCCATCTGAGCTATACAACCGACCAAAAAAAGGCTTTGAAGTTCCTTTATTGAAATGGTTTCGCAAAGAATTGAAATCGCTGATTATGGATGACCTGCTCGCAGAGAAATTCATTCGCGAACAAGGCATTTTTGAATATTCAGAAATAGAAAAACTGAAACTTCAATTGATGTCATCCAACCCACAGGATGTACATGCCCGCATATGGGCACTAATTGTTTTTCAGTGGTGGTGGAAAAAATGCATTCAATGAATTATCCATAGATCTGATTCAATAAACCAGCGATACGGATACCAGCCTGCAAAATTCTTTCGCGCACCGAAGGCATATTTACATACGAATAGCGATACCCTAAACTTCCCTTCCCAATATTATAAACCTGGGGACGAAGCGCCATCGATTCTTTTGCCCAATCGCGTACAGAAGTTTGTTGCCATTTTTTAATAGTAACAGCATTGGGCTTACCTACCGCTTGCGCTAATTCTGTATAACTAAGTTTCGTATCATCAATCATTTCGCTATCCCACACGCGATGAAGGTTTGAGTCTCCGCCCGCCCATTTCACTTTTACTTCGTTGCCACCGCGATCACCTGGCTTGCCAACATGCAATGGCTGGTGAATATCCCCCACCATATGGATAAGCATCTTCAAATACTCTTGCTCCTGTTTGGCAGAAAGTTTTCCTGCTTTTAAGTCTTTGGTCATTTTCTCAATCATCATAACCACCTTTCCATCCAGATTATTCTCCACATCTTCATACTTGCCTCCATCCGGTATGGTTGTCCAATGCCAATCAGTTGTATAGTTATACGTGGAATCTGAGCGTATTTCATCCATCCAGGTGCTAACCATGGCCAGAGATTCGCCACCCAGAATTTGCTGGATACGTTTTTTGGCCTTATTGGTTAAATACCGCTCAGCAACAAGCCCTGTAGCCCTATGGCCCGTTGCCCCCCAACCAAAACCTTCAGTCAAAACCAGGAGTCCAATTAATACTAAAACCAGCTTTCTCATAGATCTTATTTATAACGATGCAATATTAGGATTTTCAGCCATTCCAAAATTTTCTATAGATGATATTAAGTTTAAATTTGATATAAATGGTATGAGTAAACGGGTAAAACTTTCGGCCCTGCTGGTAGCCAATCAATTGGATCTGAAGGGCATTAAAACCTTTCTGGATTTAAAGCCGCTTGCCGACACTTCTTCCGAACTTTTCTACAGTTTTGGTGGAGACAAGTACCAGTACTATTTTAATTATGGGGTAGTTGTTTTTTCAGGTCATAGCGATGAAGAGATTAAACTGACCGTAAAAACAATTAACTCCTTCCTGAAAAGCCCGGTTCCTGCCTGGTTGCGCGATGATCATGAAATCAGTGTTGAAGAGGGGGAGATGAAGTTTGAATTTAATCAGGTTGTTGTCGACCGGTTTGATGCAAAAGTTGTCCGAATAGGCATGTTCAATATCGCCCAATCAGTTGCGTTGGACCGATACCATCAGGTAACCGAAAACCTGCTCACAGAAATCCGGGGTTTTACCAACGATTTGGAGAACACTGGCAAACTCAGTATCAACCGAAGAAACATGCTCAAGTTCATCGGCAAAGCGCTCAACACTCAAAACGATATTGCTGATAACATTTATATTTTTGATGCTCCCGAACAGGTATGGGATGATGAATATCTGGATCGGCTGCACAAAGGGCTAATGAAACATTTTGATCTGCGGGTTCGATTCAGTGAAATTGAATATACCCTCCGAATCATCGAAGACAATCTTCGTGTGTTTCGTGAAATCACCCATCAGCGTGAAAGTAATACGTTGGAGTGGATCATTATTATCCTGATTCTCGTTGAAGTCTTTGATCTTTTTATTTCCAAGCTATTATAAATGTCACACCGCCAGGCTCTCTTTCTCAATTTCGATATTAAGGCTCAACCCGATGAAGTAACATGCGGCCCAACCTGCCTGCATGCCATGTACCAATACTATCAGGATGACATCGGGCTTAAAGAGGTTATTCAACAAGTAAAAAGCCTGAAGAGTGGTGGCACACTTGCTGTTATGCTAGGAAATCATGCTCTTCAGCGAGGCTATCAGGCCCATCTTTACACATATAACCTAAATGTATTTGATCCTTCATGGTTTAAGTTATCAACCCGCAAAATGGTCACGTTTTTAAAACGACAAATGCGGTATAAATTCAAGAAGAAAAAACTTCTTGTTGCATCCCGGGCCTATATAAAATTTCTGGAAGCTGGCGGAAAAGTATACCTGAGAGAATTGAATGCCGAACTCATAAAAAGCTATCTAAAAAAATCGAAACCCATCCTAACCGGATTAAGTGCAACCTATTTGTATGGCACATCGAGGGAGATTTCATCAAATAATAAGTTTGATAGTATAAAAGGCGAACCGGTAGGACACTTTGTAATTATCAACGGATATGATGAAGCAACGCAAACCGTTTACCTGGCCGATCCTATGAATCCAAATCCGCTTCAGAGCCAATATTACAGTGTTAACTTCGATCGCCTGATCAATAGCATCATGCTGGGCATTGTAACCTATGATGCCAATCTTCTAATTATTGAACCCAAGGAGTAAACCATGCCAAAACTGATTGTTGTTGAAAAGCCAGAACACTGGAAGTTCAGTCTGCAGGATGTTGAAGTAATTTCACCGGATCGGTATATTACTGATCCTGCTTTCCAGGAAACAAAAAATCTTAAGGTCCTTAATCTGTGCAAGTCGTATCAGTATCAAAGCGAAGGATATTATGTATCCCTCTTGGCTGAAGCCCGTGGACATAAAGTGCTACCCGAAGTTTCCACCATACAGGATTTGCGCTTTCCTTCTATTCTGCGCGATGATTCTCTCGACTTTGATGCACTCATTCAAAATACATTTAAGAATGAACCTTACGATCGGGTGGAGTTCAACATCTATTTTGGATCAACCCAATCTGACCATCTCGACCGACTGGCATTACAGCTCTTTCAAATGGTGCAAGCCCCCTCCCTACGCGCCATCTTCTCAAAAAAGAATAAGTGGGTATTGCAAAGTATACGGCCCATCAGCTTAAGCGAAGTTCCTGAAGTTGATAAGCCGCTACTGGTGGAAGCACTTGAACGTTACCTGTTGCGCAAACGTGATTTTCGTCCTGATAAAAAAAAGTATGACCTGGCCATTCTCGTCAATCCGGATGACAAAAATCCACCTTCCGATGATCGGGCACTAAAACGATTCTATCGGGCTGCCATTGAAGCCGGATTTAACACAGAGTTTATCACGAAAAATGATTTTGATCAGATCATTCAATACGATGCACTCTTTATCCGTGAAACCACCAATGTCAATCATCACACCTTTCGTTTTGCAAAAAAAGCTGAGTCGTTGGGCCTAGTCGTGATTGATGACCCTGATTCTATTTTAAAGTGCACGAATAAAGTATACCTGCACGAACTTTTGAATTCAAACAAAATACTAACACCCAAATCATTTGTAATAACAGAAGAGAATTGCGATAAGCTTGAAACAAAAATGGCGTTCCCATTTATTTTAAAACAACCTGATGGAGCATTTTCAAAAGGAGTATTTAAAATTGAAACACTGGAGGAATTCAAAAAAATCCGCGAAAGCATGTTTGAAAAATCAGATCTGCTGATTGCACAGGAATTTTTACCTACCCACTTCGATTGGCGGGTCGGCATCATTGACGGACAAGTTATCTATGTGTGCAAATATTTTATGGCCACCAAGCACTGGCAAATTGTAAACTGGAACGCCAAAGAACAGTCGCGGGATGGTGACGTGGAAAGCATTCCAATTGATCAGGCGCCTTCGGGCTTATTGAAAGTAGCTTTAAAAGCCACCTCCCTGATTGGCAAGGGACTGTATGGTGTGGATATGAAAGAAGTGGATGGAAAATTTTACGTGATCGAAATCAATGACAATCCGAACATAGATGCCGGCATTGAAGATAAAATTCTGAAAGACCGGCTTTATGAAATTATCATGGAAGTCTTTTTAAACAAAATCAAATCCGAAAAATGATTTCATCACCTTACCATCTGTTTGAAGGCTTCGGCATTGAGCTTGAGTACATGATTGTAGATAAAGAAACCTTACAGGTAAAGCCCATTGCCGATGATCTTTTAAAACATGAGTTAGGTAGTATTGGCAGTGATTTCGAAAACGGAATCATCACGTGGTCGAATGAATTGGTTCTGCATGTTATTGAAATAAAATCTACCCGGCCAGAAGCTGATTTGGCTATGTTAGAAAAAGCATTTGTCAGAAATGTCACCCAGATAAATTCAATTCTGAATGAATGGAACGCGATGTTGCTGCCTACGGCTGCACATCCGTTTATGGATCCATATGCCGATTCTCAACTTTGGCCACATGACAATAATGAAGTGTATGCCTTGTACGATAAAATTTTTAATTCCAAAGGGCATGGTTGGTCAAATCTTCAAAGTACTCACCTGAATTTACCGTTTAACGGGGATGCTGAGTTTGCAAAGCTTCATGCAGCCATTCGATTGATACTCCCATTGCTTCCGGGCCTATGTGCAAGCTCACCTATCCTCGATGGTAAAACTTCCGGAATGCTGGATACCCGATTGCGATTTTACAAAACGAATCAATCCAAAATACCTGTTATTACGGGTAAAATTATTCCTGAAGAAGTTTATACCCGTGATGAATATCACAAAACGATCTATCAACCCATTGCCAAAGAAATTGCCATCCACGACATCGAAAATATTCTTGATCCTGTCTGGGTAAACTCACGGGGGGCTATAGCCCGATTCGACAGGGGTTCAATTGAAATCCGGGTCATGGATATTCAGGAATGCCCGGCTGCCGATCTGGCCATTGTGAACCTCGTAGTTGAAACACTTCAACTCCTCGTATCTGAAAAACTAATTTCATTAGATGACCAAATGAAAATGGATACGCACATGCTAGCTCAGCTTTTTGATAAAACAACCATTACCGGTTTATCTACTCTTGTGGAAGATAAATCATTTCTTTCCGCGTTTGGTCTGGATTCACCAGTCTCCATGAAGGAGGTCTGGAAAAGCATTCTCAAAAATATTCCAGGCACAAACGCATATCAAAAAGCAAATCAGACAATCATTAACACGATACTTGAACAGGGGTGTTTATCGGAGCGCATTCTACGGGAATTAGGATCCACGTCCGCACCAGAAAAAATTGAATCAGTATACAAGAAGCTGAGTTCTTGTCTGGCAGAAAATAAACTATTCATTCCTTAATTGATGTTTCATTCCATCATTCTGAGCTGTGAACATGCGGGCAATGCGGTGCCTGAAAATCTCCGTTACCTGTTTAATGCCGAGCCTGAGGTACTGGAAACACATAGAGGTTGGGATTTAGGAGCCTGGAAGTTAGCTGAATTCCTTTCCGTAAAGTTAAATGCTCCATTGGTAGGATGTCATATCACCCGACTCCTGGTCGAGGCCAACCGATCATCTGATAGTACCGAATTATTTTCTTCATATAGTTCAATACTACCAGATAGTGAAAAAGAGAAACTGATTAGAGAGCATTATTTGCCGTATCGTAGTAAACTTCAAACCTTGATTGAAGAAGCAAAAAAAACCTGTCCTCCACCTGTCTATTCATTCATTTACACCGATGTGGAATGGGATAGAGCGATCAGTTGACATAGGAATTTTATTTGACCCGCAACGAAATTCTGAGTCAAATTATAGTCATCGACTTAAACAAGAGCTGGAAAAACAGTTGCCTCTATTAAGTACAAAATACAATGAGCCTTACAAAGGCACTGATGATGGAATAACAACCTGGTTAAGAAAGTTCTATTCAGAGGAGACTTATACAGGAATTGAATTGGAAGTAAATCAAAAATTTGCAGTCACACTGAATGCTATTCAAAATGAAATAGCAAAATCGATACAATCAACCTTCCGCTGACTGTAATTTTTTTATTAAATTTCTAAAGATGAATCGCTTAAAGGCTTGGGTAAGGGCTTTTTTTGGTCTCTCGCGAAGAGAAACACAGGGCTTTATAATACTTCTTCCATTACTGCTATTGAGTGTATTTATTATGCCCACCTATCATCTTTGGAAGGCCAGTCAAAAACAAGACTTTTCTAAGGAATCGAAAGAATTGGATAGCTTGTTAGCGCGCTGGACATGGGAAGAGAAAAAGGACAGCATCTTAAAAGAGGCCGATCATGCTCTTTTTACATTTAACCCCAACACATCTACAAAAGAAGATTTGATCCGTCTTGGATTTTCAAACCAACTGGCAACCCGCATCCACAATTACCGCACAAAAAAAGGCCGGTTCCTGATTAAATCAGATCTACTAAAAATCTATGGTATGGATTCGGGGCTTTATAAACGTGTGTTTGCTTTTATTGATCTGCCGGAAGAACGAGAAACTAAAAAATCCGCATTACCTGCGATAAATGAAATAGCCGTAAATTCACCAAAACAGAAATTTGATATAAATCAGGCTGATACAACCCAACTGATAAGCATTTATGGAATAGGAAGTAAATTATCGCAGCGAATTATTAAATACAAGAATCAATTAGGTGGATTCATATCTATGAATCAGTTGAGCGAAGTCTATGGATTGGATACGGCTGTAATCAATGAACTTAATCGAAAGGCTTATATCACTTCAGATTATCAACCCAAAAAAATCAATATCAATTCAGTCACAGAAAAAGAATTATCCACTCACCCCTATATTAAATACTCTTTGGCGAAGGCCATTACCACCTATCGCTTCCAACACGGCAATTTTAATTCAGTTGAAGACCTTAAGAAAATTGCATTGATAGATGAAACGTTCTATAACAAAATAAAACCTTACCTTACTTTAAATCCTTAACGTGGCCAGTCCGGACCAGACCAAAAAACTACTTACTACTTACCTGAGGCGGTTAACCAATCTGTCGGGTAATAATCGTTCTTTGTTTTTACCTCGTCTTACAGCCGATCAATTCATTGATATTCAGGAACTGAGTCAGTTAAATGGAGAAAATTCCTTCTCAATTATAAAAGCATTAATTGCTGAAAAGCAGAAAATGATTTGCCCGGTTTTGGATACCCGCATGGAATCCGCCAACGAGGTAAGTAAAAAGTTAAAGAAGCTACAGCGTATTGATCAGTTTATTTTTGAAGAGCGGGGTTCCAAAGATCTGCATGTTGGCTGGCCAATCGTGCAAGGAAAATTTATGGATGGCACCCTGGTGCGCTGCCCACTTCTTTTCTTTCCGGTTTCGCTACTAATTAATAACAATCAATGGACAATTGAACCGCGCGAAGAAGCCGGCATCTCCTTTAATAAATCCTTTCTGCTGGCGTATTCCTTTTACAACAAAGTAAAAGTTAGTGACGCATTGCTCGAAGAGACGTTTGAGGAAATTGATCGAGAAAGCACCGCTTTTAAAACTGCCCTCTATCAACTTTTAGAGAAAAACAAGTTGGAGATCCATTTCAATCCGGATAACTATCGCGATGAGCTTACAACCTTCGTTAATGTTAAGAAGGAGGAATTTGAAGAAGGATTGAAGAATGGTGAATTGAAGCTATTTCCTAAGGCGGTACTGGGAATCTTCCCTCAGGCTGGTTCTTACCTGGTGCCTGACTATGTGCACCTACTGGAAGGAGAAACCATTCATGATCTGGAAGAGTTCTTTCAGGAACGATCAGCCGAACAACTCAAAGTCAATAACAATAATTATCTGCATGAGATAAAAGAAGAAAAAGTCTATTCCGTATTTCCACAAGACATCTGGCAAGAAAACGCATTCAAGGCAGCCAAGCTTGGGCATTCGATGGTTGTGCAGGGTCCTCCTGGAACCGGTAAGTCGCAACTCATTTGCAATCTGATTGGCGATGCTATGGCTTCCGGCAAACGGATATTAGTTGTCTGTCAGAAAAGGGCTGCGTTGGATGTAGTCTTTGCACGGATGAAAGCGCACCAGCTAAGTGATTACCTGACCCTGGTGCATGATTTTAAAAATGACCGGAAAGAAATATTTAAAAAAATAGCCCGGCAAATTGAACGCGTTGATGAGTACAAATCAAGAAACATAAGTTTGGACGCAATTCAACTTGAACGAAAGTTTTTGCAACTCAGTCATCGTATTGACCAGATCACTGAAGAACTCGAGAACTTTAAACGAGCTCTCTATGACGAATCCGAGTGCGGAACAACCATCAAAGAACTTTACCTGCAGTCTGATCCATCAAAAGAAGCCATCAATCTTAAGCAGGAGTTTCAGCACTTTCGTTTTGATACGATCCCCGACTTTCTAAGAAAATTGAATGGATATACTCATTACGCACTAAATTTTCAGCGAACTGACTATCCCTGGAAAGATAGAAAGTCATTTAGTGCATTCACATCATTGGATCAGTCGCACATAAAAAATACGATACAGGAGATTACCGATTTCTTTGGTTCACTATCAGAATATCTGATTACTCATTTTAGTACCCGGTTTGATTGGGAACAGTACGAAGCACTGATTGAGATGGAGCCACAGGTGAAAGAAATAAAATCCCTACTGGACCACGAGGATTCCTACTTCTATTTTCAAAACATGGTGACCGAGCAAGAGGAAGAAACAAGCGCACTCTGGTTATCGAATGTTGAAAAAAACATGATGAGTTGTTTCGATGACATCGGACCTGAAATACACACCCAAGCATTTCAATTAGGAACTCTTCAAAAGGCACTGTACCGCAGCATGAAAGCCCGAAAAAATCTTTTCGGATTGGTGCGGTGGGAACTGTTTTCGAAAGATAAATTTTTAATAAAGCGTACGTTGGTTCAAAATAATCTTGAAAGCAATAAACAAGGATTTAAAACGCTTGAGCGGAAACTAGATAACCGCCTTAATCTGGAGCATAATCTGTCAAAATTAAAAGCGAAGGCCTGGTTGCGCAATGTACCGGAGACTTTGAATCAAAAAGAATTTATTCAGTGGTTTGCCGATCAGCATTTTGCCTTGCTGGCAAAATTGAAATTCAACTCCATTCGAGGAATAAAAAACATCATAAATCCAACTACACTTTCTTTAACTGAATTCATTCAAAAAATTGACACCCTGTTTAATCTCCTGGCCCCTTTACCATCCCATCGGAGTCGCTGGTTAAACTACCTGACTACAGCTCAAATCAATGCAATTACTCAGCAACCAGGATTTGCTCAGCGACTTTCTGAAAATCTGAAAGCTGATTTTGATGGACTCTGTGAATTTGATAAGCTGAGCGAAAGTCTTACTCAGGATGAGCGCATCATTTTGAACAAACTGTATGAACAAGAAAAAAGCTGGGACGAATATGCCTTAAAGAATCTTTTTTTAAATAGTCTTAGCCTGGCCTGGATTGATCACCTGGAAGCAAAAAATCCGGAACTGCGGATGGTGTCCTCCGGAAAGATCAACTTGCTTGAAAACGAACTTCGGGATTTACTAAAAGAAAAGCACGAGAATAGCGAAGAAATAATTCTATTGCGTGCCCGTGAAAAAGTGATTGATGATCTCAAATTCAATCGTCTTAATAATCGGGTAACGTATCGGGATCTCTTACACCAGGTAACGAAGAAGAAAAAAATCTGGCCCGTTCGAAAGCTTATCGCAGAATTTGAAGAAGAGGTTTTCAAACTCGTGCCGTGTTGGCTTGCCTCCCCCGAATCAGTATCGGCCATTTTTCCGATGACAGAACTTTTTGATCTGGTTATTTTCGATGAAGCTTCTCAGTGTTTTGCCGAACGAGGCATACCGTCCCTTTATCGCGGCAAGCAGGCGATCGTTGCCGGTGATGCCATGCAGTTGAAGCCCGGTGACCTGTATCAATCTCGCTGGCAGGAAGAAGGCGAGACACATCCTGATGCTGAACTTGATTCGTTACTAGAACTCAGTAGCCGCTATTTAATGAGTGTTCAATTGCAAGGACACTATCGAAGCAAATCGTTGGAGTTAATTGATTTCTCAAATCATTATTTCTATAAAGGAAATCTACAGTTGTTACCCGATATGCAGGTGATTAATAGTTCAGAACCTTGCTTGAGATACGAAAAAATTGATGGGCAGTGGGAAAATAACACTAATCTGCCCGAAGCAGAATTTGTTACCACGCTGGTTAAGAATCTGATCAATGAATTCCCGGATAAGGAAATTGGTATAGTCACCTTCAATGCTCCTCAGCAATATTTGATTCTTGATCTGCTTGAGAATGCACTCGTGAAAATTCCGCCAACTGTTTTTGTAAAGAATATTGAAAATGTGCAGGGAGATGAACGTGATATTATTATTTTTTCGGTAGGCTATGCGCCAGATAAAAATGGAAATGTAAAGGCTCAATTTGGCAGTTTGAACACAGCGGGAGGTGAGAATCGTTTAAATGTAGCTGTTAGTCGTGCCCGCGAAAAAATAATCGTGGTTACTAGTTTTTGGCCGGATCAACTTCAGGTTGAAGATACTTTGAATGCGGGGCCTAAACTTTTGAAACAGTATCTCCAATTTGTATTGGATGTATCCAAAGGTGAATTCGAACCTTTTACACAAGCCAACACGGAAAAAAAGAATATCCGAACCCTGAAAGAACAAATTAAGAAATGGTCGGTGCAAAAGTGGCCCGACTATGAACTGAAAGAAAATAAACTTCCTTTTTACGATCTCACGGCACAAAAGGAAACGCGCATGATTGGTGCTCTGCTTACAGATGACAATTTTTATCACCAGAGTTTAAGTACGAAGGCAGATCATGCGCTCACACCCCATTTACTCGAGTTGAAACGATGGCCTTTCTTACGCGTTTACAGCCGCAACTATTGGCAAAATCCTTACAAGTTCTTTAATGAAGTTGGAAAGTTTTTAAACCAATAGACTACTTCCTGTAATCCAGTGCCGGAGGTCGATCTCCAATCAAGGCTTCATATTTAAAATTCTCTCCCGTACGTTTGCGAAATTCTTTCCAGGCCGTATCAATCAGTGTTGGATTTGAGTAAACATCAATGATACTTAACGCTAACGTCTTAGCAGCCATCATCATGCCCTTATATCCAATGGATGTACCTCCTGCCGCTACGGCCTGCCAGCTATGCGCTGCCGTGCCAGGCACCCAGGTGGCAGTAGTTAAGCCTGCGGTGGGCACAACCCAACTTACATCCCCAACATCGGTAGAGCCACCCGAAAGTAAATCAACTTCACTGACTGAACTTGTTGATGATAGCGGTGGGGGTGTCGTAGTAAATGTTTTCTGAATTTTTTCAGCAAACACTTTCTCTTCCGCTGTATAGGTATATCCACCTACCGTGCGCAGATTTGTATCGACAAGTTTGGCCAACGTTTCATTAGGCAATAAGTCATAGACACCACCCGTAATCTCCCACTCTACTTTTGTATCTGTACCCAACGCTGCGCCCTGGGCAGTCCGGGTGATTCGTTCCCACATATCTTTTACTTCAGTACGTTTTGGATGACGCACATAATAGTACACTTCCGCGAAAGCGGGAACCACGTTGGGTGCCTCACCCCCACGGGTAATCACATAATGAATCCGCGACTCCTGGGTAATATGTTCACGCATCATGTTTACCATGTCGTTCATTGCTTCAACTCCATCCAGTGCAGAACGCCCGCGCTCAGGCGATGCGGCTGCATGCGCGGCAATACCATAGAAACGGAACTTACCATTTTTGTTGGCGAGTGAACTGCCCGCACTCGCATTGTTTTGCGCACCCGGATGCCAATGAAAAACCACATCTACATCTTTAAATAATCCCTCGCGCACCATATATACTTTTCCTGACCCACCTTCTTCTGCAGGGGTTCCATAAAAACGAATCGTGCCCGCTTTTTTATTGGCGATAAGCCAATCCTTAACTGCAATGGCTGCTGCGGCAGAGGCTGTTCCAAAAAGATGATGGCCACAGGCATGCCCAGCCGTCCTGCCTTCTACTTTCTTTACTTCAGGCACTGCATCCTGCGATACACCGGGCAAAGCATCAAACTCACCTAAGATTCCAATAACAGGTTTTCCCGATCCATACGATGCAATAAATGCGGTTGGCATACCCGCAATTCCGGCTTCAATTTTAAAACCAGCTTGTGATAATGTTTCCTGCAATAAGGCTGAACTCTTTGTCTCTTGAAAACCAACTTCAGCAAACTGCCAGATTTTGTTTGCTACTGCCGAGTAGGAATCATATCCTGAATCGATGGATTTAATTACCTCTTGTTTTGTCTTTTGCGCCCAGGCAAAAGTTGATGACAATAGAACCAGAAAAATAACTTTCTTCATAGCAGTTAGATTTGAAGTAAAAGTAAAATTTTCTTCTTGTAGAGCTGCTATTTTTCTACAGAAGGCTTAAGAGGGGGTTGAAACTTCAAGTTTACCAGAAGTCCTCATCGTTTCAGAATGCTGGCTTATATCCAGACCAAGCCGCTCATCTTCAGGCGATACACGCATGCGGGTAATCATGCCCGTGATTTTAAAGATGAGATAAGATCCGCCAAACGTAAATACACCAACAATGAAAAGTGCGTAGATATGATATTTAAAAGTTTCAAACTCACCATACACCAAGCCAACATCTTTGGCAAAGATGGCAGTCATGATCATTCCAACAATTCCACCCACCCCATGGCAAGGGAATACATCCAGTGTATCATCTAAGGACGTCTTTTGTTTGTAGTAAACAGCCATGTTGCTAACAAGTGCTGCCACAAAGCCAATGAAAACACTTTGCCCCAGGTTTACGAAACCTGCAGCCGGGGTAATTGCTACCAACCCAACAACAGCACCAATGCAAGCGCCCATGGCTGAAATCTTTCTTCCTACTAAAGCATCAAACATAACCCACGTAATCATCGCTGAAGCGGAAGCCATGTTGGTGGTAGCAAAAGCCTGCACTGCCAAACCGTTCGCAGCCAATGCAGATCCGGCATTAAATCCGAACCAACCAAACCAAAGCATACCCGTGCCAAGAATAATAAAAGGAATGTTGGCTGGATGATGTTGCTTGTCTTCGCGCTTCCCTAAAATATACGCACCTGCCAGCGCGGCAAAACCTGCCGACATATGAACTACTGTACCCCCTGCAAAGTCAAGGACCCCCCACTTTCTTAAAAACCCATCGGGGTGCCAGGTCCAGTGTGCCAGAGGACAATAAATAAGCAATGAAAAAAGACACATGAAAATTAAATAGGAAGTAAACTTCACACGCTCAGCAAAACTACCGGTAATAAGGGCCGGTGTAATGATGGCAAACTTTAACTGAAACAGAGCAAAGAGCAGAAATGGAAATGTAGGCGCTAATGATGGATGTGGATTAAGGCCGACATTCTTAAAAGCAAAATAGGTTGTTGGATTACCGATGAACCCACCAATGCTATCGCCAAAGGCTAAACTAAATCCAACGAGGTACCAAAGTAAACTTATAACTCCAAGCGCAATGAAACTCTGGAGCATCGTGGAGATTACGTTTTTGAAACTCACCATACCTCCGTAAAAGAATGACAAGCCTGGCGTCATGAAAAGAACAAAGGCTGTGGCCACAATCATCCACGCAGTGTCGGCCTTATCAATCGTTTCAGCCTGATCGCTGATTGGATTGCTGGAATTATATAAAACAAGAAGCTGCAGAATAATGAGAATTGCGAAAATAACAATCCAGCGGGTTTTTGGCTTGCTCATGATTAGGGAGGTAGATTTATATCAAATTTCGATTAAATAGGTCTATTAAATACCTAATCCATGCAAAATATTAATGAAATCGTTTTCGATAGGGCTAATTTTGACCTATCAATTAAAATATCAGGCATTTTGAAGAAATTTCAATTGCAATCGTTTATCGGATACAACTTTAATCCTGGCATATAAGCCTCTAAAAATCACGATGGTGTTCAGATTCCTTTTGATCATCTACCCTATAAACCATAAATGATAATCAGGGACTCCTTTACCTTCTATCATTATATCCTTTCGATTTTCACAACACATATAGATTTCCCCATTCAAATAGCTACTTTCCGAAACTAATCTTTAACCCATGAAAAAGATCTTTCTGATTTTTAGTCTTTTCGTCTCCACTGGTCTGTTTGCACAAGTATTAAAAGCCCCCGAAGTCAAAGAAGGTGACGGTCCTTACATTCAATTAATTATTCGCGGAGTGATGCTTATTGATGGAACTGGTGCACCACCCGTAGGTCCCGTTGATATTGTAGTGAAACAAAATCGTATTGTAAATATTGTAAGCCTTGGCCTTCCTACACCAGGCATGGCAAGCAGTTCGAACAGACCGAAGCTCGAACCAGGTGGCAAAGAACTTAATTGTGAAGGCATGTATCTGATGCCGGGCTTTGTGGATATGCATGGGCATATTGGTGGTGGCCAGGCGCCCATCGCAGAATATGTTTTTAAATTATGGATGGCACACGGTGTAACCACGATCCGCGAGCCCGGTTCAGGCAATGGGTTGGATTGGGTACTGGATCAAAAAGCAAAGAGTGAAAAAAACCTGATCACAGCGCCTCGAATCAAAGCCTACGTAACCTTTGGTTCTGGTAGCAAAACAGCTATAAGCACACCTGAGCAAGCACGGGCCTGGGTAAATGAAAATAAAATGAAAGGGGCAGATGGCATTAAGTTCTTTGGAGCAGCACCAGAAATTATGGATGCCGCACTTCGTGAGAATAAACGATTGGGCTTGCGCTCGGCATGCCATCATGCTCAGTTAGGAGTTGCCCGTTGGAATGTTTTGAATTCAGCGAAGGCCGGACTTACAACTATGGAACACTGGTATGGATTACCGGAAGCTATGCTATCGAGTTCAACCTTACAGAACTATCCATTAAACTATAACTATGCTAATGAACAGCATCGCTTTGAAGAAGCTGGCAGATTATGGAAACAAGCCGCTGCACCTTATACTGATAAATGGAATGCTGTGATGGATTCATTGCTTGCACTGGATTTCACACTTGACCCAACATTTGATACCTATGAAGCCGCCCGCGACTTACACAAAGCTCGCAGACAAGAATGGCATGAGACTTATACGCTTCCTCAATTGTGGGCATTTTATCAACCCAGTCGTGTTGCGCACGGTTCATTCTGGTTTTCGTGGGGAACGGAACAAGAAGTTGCATGGCGCGAAAACTTCAGATTGTGGATGACTTTTGTCAATGAATATAAAAACCGGGGCGGACGTGTTACGACTGGATCGGACAATGCATTCATTTTTCAGCTTTATGGATTTGGATACATCCGCGAATTAGAATTGTTGCGCGAAGCAGGCTTCCATCCGCTGGAAGTAATACGGTCGGCTACTTTGTATGGCGCCCAGGCACTGGGTATGGATAAAGAAATTGGCACTGTAGAAATTGGTAAACTGGCCGACTTCGCTATTGTAGATCAAAACCCTTTGGAAAATCTGCAAGTTTTGTATGGTGTGGGTGCGATTAAACTGATGGACGATAACACAGTGAAACGTGTTGGCGGTGTTAAGTACACAGTAAAAGATGGCATTGTGTACGATGCTAAGAAACTTCTGGCCGATGCTAAGAAAATCGTTGAACAGGAAAAAGCAAAAGCAGGCTTTGTATTAAAGCAACCAGGTATTGATTGATTTGCCACCAAGGCACTAAGGCGCTAAGACACGAAAAATAATTTTGAAGCCTTCAACTTATTAACTTCTACACATGAAAAAAAACGGTCTTCTTTTCATTGCATTTTTGATGACGCACTGCGTGGTTAATAATCCGGAACAGGCTGCTGCGGAAGCACCCGAAGTATATTCCTTGTTAGGTCTTGAGTATTACGCACCTGCCGACCGCAATCCCAAACTCGACAGTAATCTTAGTATTGCTAAGAAGAATTTTGATGCCGATCCTTCTGAAGAAAATTACATCTGGCTGGGCCGGAGAACTGCTTACCTCACGCACTACAATGAAGCCATCAACATTTTTAGTGAAGGCATCGACAAATATCCACAGTCATACCGACTCTATCGTCACCGTGGGCATCGCTATATTTCTCAACGAAAATTTGATGCTGCCATATCCGACTTAAACAAAGCTGCCGAACTCATGCACGGCACATCTATTGAAATAGAGCCCGATGGTCAACCAAATAAATTAAACAAGCCACTCTCCTCCACGCAATTCAATGTATGGTATCATCTTGGATTAGCGCATTATCTGAAAGGAGAATTTGAGGCTGCCGAAAAAGCTTATCTGGAGTGCATGAAGGTTTCTGATAACGATGACCTGGTTACGGCCACCGTTGATTGGCTTTACATGACGTACCGCAGAATGGGTAAGAAAGAAGAAGCTTCAAAAATTCTGGAACTGATCACCCCTGCTATGACCATTATCGAAAATGACTCTTACTTCAAAAGACTGAATATGTATAAAGGCAAGCTGCCGGTTGATTCAGTACTAAATGTGAGCAGCACGAACGAAGATGTTGATCTGGCCCTTGCCACTCAGGGTTATGGTGTAGGCAACTGGTATCTATACAATGGCGACACGACCAGTGCCCTGGAAACCTTCCAACGGGTTGTTACCGGAAAACACTTTTCTGCCTTTGGCTTCATTGCCTCCGAAGCAGATTTAGCGAGGTTGAGAGAGTAATTCGTTTTGTAGCCACGCGGTTACAAATATCAAACGAGCTTATAGTGAACTTAGAAACATTCAGCGACCTGAAAATCATTAATACCCTATTCGCTCTTCAGTACCTCTGCAGGATTACTCCTTGCCGCCTTCATCGTCTGCGACCCGATCATAATGAATGCAATCATCAATACAGCTAACAAGCCAACGAACAGTTCAGTGATTTGCACGGGTGTATGATAGGGGAATTTTCTTAGCACAATCTTTTCGAAGAAGAAGTACGTTATTGGCAGGGCAATAAGCGCTGATATCGACAACAGCGATAGAAAACCGCGGCTCAAAAGGTAGATAAGGCTGCCCGAGCTGGCGCCCATCACCTTTCGGATGCTAATCTCTTTTATTCTTGTCTCGGTAGTGAATACCACCATTCCAAACAATCCCATCGAGGCGATAGAAATAGCAAGGAATGAAAGAAAGCCAATGATCTTGATCTGGACGGAAAATTCGCTGTACGCCTCTTCGATTGCTTCGTCATAGAATTCAGCCTGAAATGGATGAACGCGATCGATCTTTTTCCATGTGGACTCGATCTTGGCCATGGTTGCCAGCATGTCCGTGTTTTGTATTTTAGCATTAATGACTGCCCCGTCTCCGGGTGTCCAGAACATGAATGCTACTGGTTCAATGAGGTTGTCAACCTTGCCATAATGAAAGTCTTGCATCACTCCAACAATGGTCATCTTAACTCCATGCAACTTGAAATTACTAAATGTGATCTCCTCCCCGATTGCTTTCTCAGGGTCGTTGGCACCGATGTTCAGTCGTTTTAATACTTGCAGGTTAACGATTACTTCTGTGACAGCTTCGGCTGTAGTGGGTCGTGCAATAAAATTTCCTCCGGCAAGGAGTTTGTGCTCATGTAACGGCAAGTAGTTTTCGTCCACGTGGTTGGACATGACCAGCACGGAATCGTGTGAGTCTTTGTATTTCATATAGCCACCCCAGGCATTGCCAACGCTGGTGACTATTAGCGACCGCGATAGTGCAGTCACTTCCGGCATCTCACTCAGTTCTTTGAGAAGCTCATCGGGTTTATTACCCTGCATATCAATGTTCAGAATGTTTTCTGTGTTGAATCCCAGGTCGAATGCCAGTATATTTTTATACTGCACATATCCGATGGCCGTTGTGGTTATAAAGATGAGGGTAAGCGTGTATTGAATAATTACCAAGGCGCGCCTGAGTGTTATGCGTTTGAATACTTTTACCGAAGACACATTTCTGAGCGTATCGATCGCACTGATTTTTGAAAAGAATATGGCAGGCATGAAACCGGCAGCAAGACCTATAGTGACCGAAAAGGCGATAAAGGCTATCACCATAGTCGGAGTGAGCTCAAGCTTCACCATGCGCTGCAGGTTGGGAGCGATGTCTATCAACTGCGGCCGCAATACAATAAATAGAAAGTATGAAAGAAGAAGAGCTGCCAGGGAGATCATGATCGCCTCGGTGAGAAACTGTTGTCGTACCTGGCTCTTTCCGGCACCGATAGCTTTGCGAAGACCAACTTCCTTAAAGCGGTGCATAGCACGTGCTACCGAAAGATTAGTATAGTTGAAACACGCAGACAATAACACAACGAGCGCAAGCCCGATAAGTATCCAAAGTACAACCAGAGGCATGTGAGGATTTACAGAGCCACTCATAGAACCGGAATGGAGCTCCTCTCCGACCACAATCTTATGTAAAGGAAGAAGCTCGAGTTGAATCTTTGTGTTTTCTTCAGCTAAATTTTCATCCTTTGCAATAACGTTGAGCTGTGATTGGATGGAAGCTTTACCAACATTTTCCGACAGCAGGAGGTACACGCTGTTCGACCACATGGTTGTCCACTTCTCAAAATTCTTATCGTTCTTGTTCAGCAACTCGGCTGTGGAAAGCGACACAAGTGCTTCGAAGTTGATGTGCGAGAAGAATGGAACATCTTTCATGATACCGGTCACCTGGTAATCGAGTGTATCGAATTTAATCACCTTGCCGAGCGCAGACTCGTTGCCAAATAGCTTTTTCGCTGCCGTCTCCGTGAGAACGATCGAGTAAGGATCTTTCAGCGCAGTGTCGGGATTGCCTTCCAGCATGGGAAATGTAAATACCCGGAATAGTGACGGCTCCGCCCATAAACCATTGATGGGAAATATATTATCACCAACCTTAGCATCTTGCGAAAAGTCGTTGCGCACAATGGCCACTTCTTCGATACCGGTCACCTTCTCCCGTATAAGCTTTCCCGTCTTAATTGATGTGGATGCATACTTGCTGCTTTGTTCATGATTGGAAGTAAGTATGTTGGTAATGCGATAGATCCTTTCACCATTCTGGTGGAACCGGTCGTATGAACGCAGGTCGAGCACGAACGCGATCAGCAGTAAACCGACTGACATACTGATAGCAAGGCCAACGATATTGATTGACGAGAACAGTTTGTTACGAAGCAAACTGCGTCCTGATGTTTTGATGTAGCTCCCGATCATGATCCAGTTGATAAAAAGGTTGACAAATCTTGGTGTTCGTATCGTATAACTTCTAAAGAACTTGATGGCATCAATAATGTATATCACCTTCGCTGTGAAGGGTCCAACGGATTGTACATTCCGATCGAAATATTCATTGAGATCTCCGATAAGATCTTCAACAAGCCCCGGCTTACAATACCACTCTACAAATCGCTGAGCCCATAAGGGTGGATGATGGTGCCGTTGCTTTTTCATACTACACATTTTTCCAGACAGGCGATGGTATCCTATCCCAAAGCTGATCACGCATTGACTTTGCACGAACCAATGCAGCCTTTCCCGGTATGGTGAGTTGATAAAATCTTTTACGTTTACCACCACGGGTCTTCGTGGCCTCACCCAGCTTACTTTTCACAAGTCCTTTCTCTGCAAGCCGGTTGAGCACCGCATGCACAACACCAAGTTTCACCGAACGGCCCGTGTTATTCGAGAGTTCATCACATATCGCTACGCTGTACGCTTCTTCCATCAACGCAGCTACGGTGAGCAGCACCAGTTCTTCGAATTCTCCGAGGTTTGTACCTTTCATTTTCAATGTTAATTACGTAAATGTATGTATAATTGTTTTATTATACATACAAAATATAATTAAATCAGTGATAATCGAACGGAATGAATCGGTATGCACTTCTCTGCCTTTGGCTTTATTGCCTCCGAAGCAGATTTGGCGAGATTGAGGGAGTAATGATGTGAATTGTAGTCTCGATAATAATTAAACCTTCGTATTCTTATCGGATGATTATGCTATTGTTAAGTACTGTACTACCCATCTGCGATAGTTCATTCTGATTAGTTGATACAGCACTCACCGGAAAGTCCTCCAGACCTAAGATTTACCCGGGAATTCTGGCATAAATTGAACTACATCAAACTGATCTTATCTTCCCCTTCCAAAGTATATATCTAAGAATAAACAAGTAATTATAAGTATTCCACCCACCAACATATGATTTGTAAGTACACATA